>JACPAL010000001.1 GCA_016180855.1 Deltaproteobacteria bacterium
GCGGCATGATGATTGCAAATATAGGCTGCAGGAGGACGAATGGGATTCGGAGATTTTCTTTCAGGCGCAGGTGATGTCTTCATGAACACCATCACGCTCGGTGGTTACGGCGCCATGCAGGCGGGAGAGGCCCAGGCGAGTGCCGCCCGTTATGCCGCGGACCGTAATGCGGCGGCCCAAGAATACTCTGCTGACCGTGCCGCTGATGCGTCTGAGAGATCCGCCCAACTTCAGGCCGATGCGATGATCCGGGCCAGTCAGATGCAATCCAACATGCAGCGGCAGATGATGGAGATGCAAAAGGATATCTTCCGTCGTCAAATGCTCCAGGCGGAGCGTTTTTCGGTTCGCGATGAGCTCCGATATGTTGCCGGCAAGGCAGCGACAGACACATTTAACAAGGTTGCCGGTACCGCAACGACCCTTTGGGAAATTAACGATATCGCCCGCGAACAGAGATTAATTGAACAGTTTGGATTAAACGATGACCCTGCCCTTCAGGCCCCCCCGGTTGCACCGAGTTCTTGGGAGGCATCTAATTATGACCTCCTGACAGGGGCCCGCGTTTCTGATTCGAATCCTTATGCGCTGGAGAGTGACCTCATGCAGGACCTGGAGAGAGAGGAAGCTTCTTTTGATCAATTAATTGACGGCGGGGCCGTGCAGGCTCCGGAACAGGATGTTCCTGACTGGGCCCAGGATGTCTGGGACGAGGCGGGAAATCATGTTGAGGATGGCGGTGGTCAACTCGACCAGCCTGCCAATGTAAGAAACGGGAGGTAATTTATGAGCGTCGGAGAAGCATTATCAATTGGATTGCCGATGATGGCCGGAATGGGGACGCAGGCGACGATGGGTTACTTAAGCGCGTCCGCCCAAGCAAGTGCCGCACAAAATATTGCAGGCACCAATGCCTCGGCATGGCAAACGATCAACGATCGAAACGCCTCCATGCAGGAGAATATCACCCAGATTACGACCGATGCGGCCAAGCACCAGACCCAATGGCAGGTCGCCGCAATGATCTTCACGGCGCAGACGCAGTACAACCAGGCAGTGGCGCAGATGCAGTATGCCGATATGGCAGATCGCCGCCAATCCTTGAACTTCCGTCATCAACTCGATGCGGAGCTGCGCATGACGACACTTGGTTATAATGCCCAGATCCATTCGTTGAATTTGCAACATCAACAGACGATGACCCAATTGAACAATACGCATGAGGAGAAACTGGCGGAGCTGGCACTCGGTTCCGGTCAGGAGATCGATCTAAACACGCTGCTCACTTAAGGAGAGATCAAACTTATGGCATGGATCGCTGCGGTCATCGCACTGGCAAAACAAGGAATCGACGGATATATCGGTCAACGGGTCGCGGAGACCTGGGCCGATGCGACACGATCGATTGCGGATATCAACTATGAGTCACAGACGACGATCGCCGATCGTCTCTACGACTCCAAAGTCACCACCGCCGGTCGGTACGCCGAGGCGTACGTTGACCAATCCAAAAAGATGGTTGAGGGGATGCTCTTCGCCGCGCAGTCCCAGTACGATCAGTCAAAACTCCAAATGCAGTATCTTGATCTCCAGGAGAAGAGGACCCACTCCAACTGGAAGAGACAGGTTGAGCAGGACTTAAAGCTCATGACGGTCGATTATAGCGCACGCATCCATGCCCGCCACCTGGACCACGAGGTCCGAACGACCAAGATTTATCAGGCGGCAGAGCTCAAACAGGCCAAAGAGAGGGCCCAGGCCTCGAGGCCAGCAATGGTCAATCTGAACGCATTATTCGTATCCTAAATTTTGTAGACTTCTTTAAAATTCACAGGTACACTAAAAGCCAAGTAAATTCAGGAGGCTAGGGGGCTTTTCATGACACCGATGGAAGAGTTGTGGGAGCAAGTATCACAACCCGCCGATGACGGGCAGAAATATATCACCTATAAAACAGCCCAGGACCTCCTTTTTCTGTATGCCAACGGATTTGTCGACCATCGAAAGCACACGCTAGACGCCTGGATCAAGGCGTTCGATGAGTGTCGTCAATCAGATGGCTCTTACAAAATTACGAAACAGCAATGGTTGGCCAAGGAGTCCTATCGCTATAGCGGTCCTGTGGAAGAGCCGTTTGATCCGCACCGGCTTCAGGAGCGGGATTTTACGGAGGCGGAGTTCGAGGCCGTTCTCAAGTATTTTGTCTGTCCTTCGACCTGGATCAACGAGTCCAGCATCCCGATCATCCTCGATGACCTTCGAAAGCGGAAAAAACTCGTGAATGGGAAGATCCGAATCGATCCGGCTGTCAAGAAAGAGATTCAGGAAGTTCTCGACAAATTTCCCTCCCCCCTTCGTGTACTTCAACTCGACGTCGCACGAATCCGAAAGCGGGGGCGCTTCAAGGAACCGGTCAGACAAAAAAATATGACCGCCTATGTTGCGGGGATTGATGCCCAGAAGCTTGCCTCTGCCCGGCTCAATCAGTTGGCAAAAACCAAGGCCCCCGTCCCCGAAGAGACCGCCCCACAGACGGGAGGCATCCCGCTCAAGGATTTGATGAAGAAGAAGCCTCGTGGTCCGGGTCGCGCATAGCGAGTGACGACATCCTTGCCTCTTCCAGCTCTTTCTGCAATTCGCGTATTTTCTTCTCCTTGTGGCGGAGTTCTGTCGACCGAAAAACGCGGGGCAGGATTTGAAGGAGCGGAAGAAAAATCATCCCCAAGCAAAATGTGGCAATGAGGAGAAACCCAACCGGGATCGGATAGGATTCGAGCGTCAGGAGATGAGGAATCCGAAACTGGAAGGTGAGCAGGTGTTGGAACGCCTCACCTCCCACGTTACTGTAAAAAAAATTCAGGATCACAAAGGTCAGAAAGGCAAGTGTGAGCGAGTAGATCAGTTTGATCATGATGATTTCCTCCAGTTCTTTTTAAGTTCCTTCCATGTTGCCTCAAGGTGCTGAGGCAGACAACGAACCTCCGCGATCGCCGGCAGAAAATTCGTGTCGGCCTCCCATCGGGGGATCAGATGCAGATGGAGATGACCGGCAATGCCGGCCCCCGCACTCTTCCCGAGATTCATCCCCCAATTAAACCCCTGCGGCCTGTAAGTTTTCTTGAGAATCCGGATCCCTTTTTTCAGAAATAACATCATTTCGGCTATTTCTGCCTCACTCAACGATTCAAGCTGCGCCGTATGCCGGTACGGCACGATCATGAGGTGGCCATTATTATAGGGATATTTGTTCAGAACAACATAGTTCTTCCGGCCACGGTGGATCACATGCTCCTTCTGATCCAAATTCCTCCTGACCTTACGGCAAAAGACGCACCCACGGTCCCTATCCTTTTCCTTTAAGTAAGTGATACGCCATGGGGCCCAGAGATTTTTCACGTTAGTTCCTTAAAAAGGGTCAATACTTTTTCTCTATACCCAAGTTGGCGATACAATTGAAGCGCTTTTATATTGTCCGAGAAGAGATGCAGCCCGATCTTCTTGATGCCGATTTTCTTTAATTCCCCCTCCATCATGCGAAGGGCGTCGGAGGCATATCCCTTGCTTCGAAACGGCTCCTCAATAAAAATCTCATAAAGATACCCCTGCCACTCCGCCCCCTCCTGGATCACCCCATACCAAATAGAGCCGACCTTTTTTTGGGTCGCATTCTCAAGGAGTGAAAAAAGAAAGTGGGACGGAGTCTCCTGGCCCTTGGGTAAGATACGGCGGATATGGCCCTCCGCCTCCTTTAACGCCTCTTGATTCAACTGGCCTCGAGCCTCTTTGAGATGGACCGAAGAGCGTTGAATAGAACCATGGACAAATTCCCTAAACTCCTTCTCTCCCATTGCTTTAAATGATATCTTCATCCCTATAACTTTAAGACCTTCCTGATTTTTTCTATCTCCGGTGAAACAACCAAAGGGGGTTTGGAGACGCAAATCGCCGTATCAGGATCTTTCAATCCATGTCCTGTTAAAGTGCAAACAATAACATCCCCTGCCTTGAAAAGATTCTTTTTTGCGTATTTTTTGATACCCGCAACCGACGCCGCAGAGGCCGGCTCGCAAAAATAACCCTCCCATCTGGCGATAGAACGATACGCCTCCAGGATCTCCCGATCACTCACCTTGTCGATTAAACCTCCCGATTCATCGCGTGCCGCCAACGCCCCCTTCCAGGAGGCAGGATTTCCGATACGGATTGCGGAAGCAACCGTCTCCGGACTTTTCACAATTCGCCCCAAAACGATCGGTGCAGCACCCGCCGCCTCAAACCCAAGCATCTTTGGAAGGGTCAGATCAGACCGTCCTGCCAGCCACTCCCGATATCCTCTCCAGGTCGCCGTGATGTTTCCCGCGTTCCCAACCGGCAAGGCATGATAGGTCGGAACTGTTCCAAGCTGTTCACAGATCTCAAAGGCAGCGGTCTTCTGTCCCTCCAATCGATAAGGATTGACTGAGTTGACAACCGTCGCGAGCTTCATTTTCTGAATCTCTCTTACAATCAGAAGCGCCTGATCGAAATTGCCTCTGATCGCCACGATATTCGCACCGTAAATCATCGCCTGCGCCAGTTTCCCCTTGGCAATTTTTCCCTTGGGAATGAGGATAGAGACCTTCATCCCGGCCCGTGCCCCGTATGCGGCGGCCGAGGCCGAGGTGTTCCCTGTAGAGGCACAGATAAGAGAATCGCTCCCCTCTTCCAACGCCTTGGAGACGGCGTAGGTCATCCCTCGATCCTTGAAGGAACCGGTCGGATTAAGCCCCTCTAATTTTAAATACAGCAGGGGCGCTGTTCGCTGCGCCCCCCCTTCCCCAAAAATCGACCTGGCCAACCGGGGGGCCGGTAGCAACGGTGTATTTCCCTCCTGTAATGTGACAATAAATTTTGGCTCGATCGGAAGAAACCGATGATACCTTTCTATAATACCAGGCATTCTCATCCCTCACCCTTCTAGACGCTCCAGGCCTCTCCTCCCCTCTCCCGCCGGGGGGAGAGGGTGAAACTAAAACCTCTCCATTCGAATCATCATCGTCTTCCCTGCAACCACCGAAAGTCTGTCAATTTCATGGATCGCCTTCTGAACATCCTTCTCATTCGCCTTATGAGTCACCACAAGGATTGGCACCTTGCCTCCCTTCACCTGTTCCCTCTGATGAACGGAGGCGATACTGATCCTGTTTTTACCGAGACAGTTTGCAATCTGCCCCAGGACACCGGGACGATCAAAAACGGTAAAGCGAAAATAGTATTCGTTAGAGCTCTTGTCGACCGATTCGACGGCAAGGGAATGGAGTGACGGTGTAATTCTCGCTTCACAACAGTCAATCGATTTGGCGATATCGACAATGTCTGAAACAACCGCCGAGGCGGTCGGCATCATGCCGGCACCACGACCATAAAACATCGCCGGACCGATCGCATCCCCTTTAAGAAAGATGGCATTAAACGCCCCGGAGACATCCGCAAGCGGGTGGGATTTTGGAACCAGAACGGGATGAACCCTCGCCTGCACCCTGCTATCCTCCCCCTTGGCAATGGCGAGCAGTTTAATGACAAATCCAAGCTCGCCGGCCGACTGGATATCAAACGGCGTGATCCGATGAATCCCCTCAACATAAATATTTTTCATCGAGAACCAGCCTCCATAACAGAGGGAGATGAGCAGGAGCAGTTTCTCGGCCGCATCTTCACCGGAGATGTCCTTATAAGGATTACGTTCCGCATAACCTTTTTGTTGTGCCTCGCGGAGAACCTCTTCAAAAGAGGCCCCTCGCTCCGTCATCTGGGAAAGGATGTAGTTAGAGGTCCCATTGATGATCCCATAGACCTCCTGAATATGATTTCCAACAAACCCCTCACGGATCGATTTGATAATCGGTATGCCGCCCGCCACGGACGCCTCAAAACCGACAGAAACCTGCCTTCGATCTGCCTCTTTAAATATTTTGTGCCCTTCATTTGCCAAGAGCGTCTTGTTCGCTGTAATCAGATGCTTTCCACGACGAATCGCTCCAAGCACCGCACGAAGAGACGCCCCCTCCCCTCCCATCACCTCAACCACAATCTGAATCTCAGGATCATTCAGTATTTGTGAGATGTCATCCGTGAGGAGCCGACGCGGGACAGAAACAGTCCTTTTTTTATTTCGGTGTTTCACGAGGATCTTTTTGATCTGCAGATCGACTCCAGCCCTCTCCCTCAAGAGGGCCCTTCGCTCATGGAGAATCTTCCAGACACCGGAACCAACCGTTCCAAGCCCAAGCAACCCGATCTGAATTTTTTTCATCATCTCTACCCCGTCAAAACCGTTTTAATCCCCTGGACCGCCTGGCGGATCCTCTTTTCATTCTCTACGAGGGCAAAGCGGACATATCCCTCACCCCGTTCACCAAATCCCAAACCGGGGGAAACAGCAACTCTTCCTTTTTGTAAAAGTTGTTTTGCAAATTCAAGGGACCCTTGTTTGATAAATCGCTCCGGTATCTTTCCCCAGACAAACATTGTTGCCTTCGGTTTCTCAAGTGACCAACCGATCCGTGTCAATCCATCGCAAAGAATATCACGGCGACGACGATAGACCTCCACGGTCTCCTTCACACAACGCTCCGGCCCATCAAGCGCGACGGTTGCCGCAATCTGGATTGGACCAAACATCCCATAATCCAGATAGCTCTTCATTCGAGTTAACGCATACACCATTTCCTTGTTTCCCACCACAAATCCGACACGCCAGCCCGGCATGCTGTACCCCTTGGAGAGGGAATAAATCTCGACCGCGCATTCCTTCGCCCCAGCCACCTGCAGAATCGAAGGAGGCTCATAACCGTCAAACACGAGGTCGGCATACGCCAGATCATGAATGACCCAGATTTTGTGTTGCCTTGCCAGCGCAATCACTTTTTCGAAAAAAGGGAGATCGACTACTTGGGTGGTTGGATTTGAAGGATAGGAGAGAATGAGACCTTTTACCGCAGACGAGTCACCTGCCTGTAAAGCCAATTCAATGTTTTTTAACGTATCTCCCTCAACCGAATAGGGTCTGATCGTCGCCCCCGCAATGACCGGTGCCCATCGGTGTATCGGGTAGCAGGGATCGGGGACAAGGACCTCATCTCCCGGCGAACTGATCGCCAACAATAAATGCGAAATCCCCTCCTTCGCACCAATCGTTGCGATCGCCTCGGAATCGGGGTCGATTGTTACACCAAATTTGCGCTGATACCACTTGGCAATCGCCATCCGGAGTTTGGGGATCCCACGTGAGACCGAGTAGCGATGATTCTTCGGTTTGTCCGATGCCTCCTTGAGCTTCTCGACGATATGTTTGGGGGTCGGGAGGTCCGGATTTCCCATGCCGAGATTGATGATATCCTCCCCCTTATGTCGCGCCTCGATCATCATCTGGGTCACAACACCCAAAATGTAAGGGGGAAGTTGTTTGATTCGTTCAAATTCCATCTATCCCTCACCCATAAAGGCACTCCCTACAGGCCACCGAGGCGCGACCGGAGCGTACTTGTGTAGTACGTGAGGATCGCGACCGAGGTGGACAACGAAGTAGATAGGCCTTTATCGACATCCCACCAATTCCTCGGCGTGATACGAACTTCTCACAAAAGGCCCTGAGGCGACTGACCGAAATCCGATCCCCTCAGCGACCCTCTTCCACTCCTCAAAAACCTCCGGCCTCACAAACTCCACGACCGGGAGATTTTTCGAGGTCGGTTGGAGATATTGGCCGATTGTGAGCAGTTCACAACCAACAGCCCTTAAATCGTTCAAGGTTTGCAGGACCTCTTTCTCTTTCTCACCAAACCCCAACATGAGACCCGATTTCGTTCTCATCGCCAGATCCTGCTGCTTAACCCGACTTAAAAGATCAAGGGAACGATTGTAAGTAGCACGATGCCTCACACGAGGCGTCAAACTCTCTACGGTTTCAATGTTGTGATTGAAAACATCCGGTCTTGCCTCCACAACACGTTCCAGTGCCTCCCAATTCCCGTCAAAATCGGAGGTCAAGGTCTCAATTTTTGTCTTCGGATTGAACGATCGAATCTCCCGAATCACGAGGCTCAAATGCGCTGCCCCTCCGTCGGGGAGATCATCCCGCGCCACCATGGTAATTACGACATGACTTAAACCAAGCCGCTTAACCATCGCCGCGGCATTCTCCGGCTCGCCAGGGTCAACCATCCCGACCTTCCCGGCCTCCACCGAACAGAAACCGCAATGCCGTGTGCAAACCTCTCCCAAAATCATCAAGGTGGCAGTCCCGCGCGACCAACACTCCCCGAGATTGGGACACCGCGCCTCCTCACAAACCGTGTGGAGTCCTAACCCCCTTAAATTTTTTTTCATCTGGTGAACAACAAGCGGCTCCCCCATTTTTTGAATAAGCCAGGAAGGGAGTCGGGATCGACGCCTTCGTCCCGTGTGAGATTGATGACTTGGAAGTTCCATCCAGGGGATATATTTAATGATTTTGAGGAGCCGTCAATTTGAAATTAATCCCCACAACCTTTATAAGTGAAGCCCCGATCCCCCGTCCATAATGAAGGCTCTTGTCAGGAGAGGGATCACGGTCCTCTATCATCAGGGTTGTGACGACGGTTTTGGCGCCGCTTGGGCGGCATGGCGCAAGTTTGGTGACAAGGCCCGCTATTTGCCTGTTCGTTATCAGGACCAGTTGCCATCGGACCTTTCAGGTCAGGATGTCTACCTCCTCGACTTCTCCTACCCACCGGACAAAATGAGGGAGTTGCTCAAAACGGCAAGACGTGTCGTGGCGATTGACCACCACAAAACCGCCAAGGCCTCGACAGGGATGGCAACAGAGTCTGTTTTTGACTTGAGTCACGCGGGGGCCGTCCTCGCCTGGAACCATTTTCACCCCGGCGTAAGGGTCCCCCGCCTTCTTCTCCATCTCGAAGACCGTGACCTCTGGCGTTTTGACCTCCGCGGGACCAACCAAATACGGGCCGTGCTGCGTTCCCACCCCGAGGATTTCAGGACATGGAGCAGACTTGCAAGAAAATTGGAAGAGAGCAGATCGCGTGCCGCAATTGTTCAGGAGGGGGCTGCAATCCTCCGATATCAGGAGGCGGTTGTTGACCGAATGGTCGCCTCCGCACAACTTGTTAATTTTTGTGGAACCCCTACGCTTGTTGTCAACTCCCCCGTTCTGGCATCAGAGATCGGTCATGCGTTGGCAAGAAGACATCCACCAATGGGGATCATCTGGTCGCAGAATGGTGCAGTGAGAAGGGTGGACCTTCGCTCTGAAGGTGACTTTGATGTCTCGACACTTGCCGAACGATTCGGCGGCGGCGGACACAAAAACGCCGCGGGCTTTAGTCTCTCCGCAACAGACCCGTTCCCCTGGACAGCCCTCTAAAAATATTTTTATTTTTCTGTTTTTTTTCCGCAACCATCCGGAAGAGGGCGTCGATGGGCGCTTTGAATGCTGACTTCATCGGCGACACGACCTTACGATTCCCAGTCCCGCTCCGTTCCGGCGAGTCACTTTTATTCCGGTCTGACCGGCCGCTCCTATCAGACCGAATTCGGCGCCT
>JACPAL010000003.1 GCA_016180855.1 Deltaproteobacteria bacterium
GATGTCGTCCCGCAGCCGATCAGTCCCAGGATCAACAGAAAAAGACAGGAAAAATATTTCTTCATAACCCCACCCCCCTATTTTTGTAGTTCTCCCCCACCAAACAGAGCAATACCGATGCCAATACCCTCTATTCTTATCCCCATAAAATCAATCAGAAAATTGAGGGGGAAGAAAAGAAAATGGGTGGAAATGAACCCGATGGGTGTTGGGGGGGTGACGGTGAGATCACCATTCCCGCCTAGAATAAGAGTGCTCTCAGATTCTTCGGTAAGCTGAAAGGCGTGTACTAACTCCACTTTGGACAGGCCTTTTTAAAAAAGCACCAATGGCAGGTCTGTTCGTTTTCGGTAAACGGAAAGTCTTCTTCTTGGGCGATATTTTTCTCCGGATTTCTTAAAAGCTTTTTCATCCCGTTAATCGAATTCCGGATGTAGTGCTTGGCAAAGTCCATCTTCGCCTCAATCATCCTCCGGGCGGTCTGTTTACCGGTATTGACATTGCTTTCAATCGTCTCAATCTTTTCCGTCGGTATCTTGAAAAAGTCGCGGGAGAAGAGACCATAACAATCCAGTTGGATCTCATTATCAACGTCTTCCGAGCTTCCGGTTTTCCAGTCGACAATTTTCAGCCCTTCTTCATTCATGTAGGCAAAGTCTATTTTCACGTAAACCAGTGTCCCCTCAAAATGGAAGTTCTGCATTGTTTCAATGAGTTTCCAATTCTCTAATGGGACCGGTTTGACCCGCTCGGGGAAGATGATGTTGGTAAAAGTCGTAAAGCACCGCTTGGCCGTCTCATGAACAGCAACCCACTTTTCATCCGGGATGTTTTTTTCATACTCATGTTCATAGAGCCCCAATAACTTTCCCGGCCTCTCACGATATTTTTTGTCGCGAGATTCCTTAAATTCACGGCGCATCCTCTGTGTTAATTGAGTCAGAAAATTCTCCGCGGGCAGCTCTTTTGTTTGTTGATAATGCTTCAAGGTATTCTCAATCGTGTGGTGAACCACCTCGCCCAACCACATATGGCGGCTTTTGAGGTTTTTAAGAATGTAGAGCTCACGACTTTTTGGGTTCGCAGAGGCATCCCACCCTCCCCAGGAGCCATAATGATGATAGTAATACTGCCTCGGACATTCCCGGAATTTCTCATCCCGCGACTTGGACCAGGAAAATTGGTTTTGCAGGATTCCCATCTAAAAAGTCATACAAACTTTAAGTTGTCTAGGCAACCCCGGTTTGATATCGACCTGTTAATGGATTTTCTGATCCTCCTCGCCACATTGATCTGGCTCCCGCTCGTTCCCCTTCGCCTCTTTTTGCACAGCGGGATCGGCTTCTGGAAAGACAAAGGAGGGAAATCGTATCTCTTCTTTCTGGTTTACTGGGTCCTCTTCGGTCTGTTGCTGCTGATCTTTGCCCCAAAATTCGTCGCGTGGAAGTTTGCCCCTTTTCACGGGAGTTTTGAGACGGGCCTGCTCCTGGTCGTCTCGGCCCTCCTCTTTCATCTCTGGACAATCCGAACACTGGGTCTTAAAACATTCTCAACCCGTCCCGAAGTGACGCCGGAGAAGGTCAAGGCAACACTCGTGGCAACCGGCCCTTATCGCCTCGTCCGACATCCGTTTTATTTCATGGAGTGGTTCCTCCTCTTGGGGATCGCCCTCGTGACCTCCTCCTGGATGATGGTCAGCATCCTGGTTGCGAACATACTGACAATCCCCTGGGTCACCACCTTTGAAGAGAAAGAACTCACCCAAAGATTCGGTGAAAGTTATCGGGAATACCAGAGACAGGTTCCCAGACTGATCCCATTCATTTAATATGCCTTCGTATGATTTGACATCCGAACAGGAGCTCCTTCGAAAAACGGTCCGTGATTTTTCCGAGAGAGAGATCAAGCCGATTGCCCAAAAACTGGATGAGAAGGAGGAATTCTCTTATGAGCTCGTCTCCAAAATGGGGGGGCTTGGGCTCTTTGGGATGACCGTTTCCCCCGATTACGGCGGTCAGGGGCTGGATGCCTTGTCCTACATCATTGCGGTTGAGGAACTGGCAAGGGTCGACGGCTGTCAGGCGGCAACAGTTGCCGCCGAAAATGGACTGGGCATTGGACCTATCTACAATTTTGGGAGTGAGGCGCAGAAGAAAAAATATCTGCCGGATCTCTGTGCGGGAAGAAAACTGTGGGGATTCGGCCTGACAGAACCAAACGCGGGCAGCGACGCTGCCAATTCTTCCACCCGTGGTGAGTTGAAAAGCGGACAGTGGATCATCAACGGCTCCAAGATTTTTATCACCAATGGGGCCTCCCGGGTTACCGCCGGTGCAACCGTTCAGTGTGTGACCGGCATTCAGAAAGATGGGAAGAAGGAGCTCTCCTGCATTATCGTGGAAACGGGAACGAACGGTTTCACCACCCAAGAGATGCATCACAAGATGACCTGGCGATCGACCAATACCGGCGAGCTCTACTTTGACAATGTAAAGGTGCCCGAGGGGAATCTTCTGGGCAAAAAGGGAGAAGGGTTCAAACAGATGTTGGCAACCCTCGATGGAGGACGTCTCGCCATCGCTGCCCTCGGCGTCGGTGGAGCCCAGGGGGCATTTGAGGCCGCCTTGCGCTACGCGAAGGAACGAAAGACCTTTGGAGAGACCTTGTCAAAGCATCAGTCAATCGCCTTCAAGCTGGCCGATATGGCAACCGAAATTGAACTGGCGCGAACCCTTCTTTACAAGGCCTGTTGGCTCAAGGATCAAGGCCGGCCCTTCAAAAAAGAGGCAGCCATGGCCAAACTGTATGCCTCGGAGATGATGGGACGTGTTGCCGATGCCGCCGTCCAGATCCATGGCGGTTACGGCCTCATGGAAGAATACCCCGTCGCCAAGTTTTACCGGGACCAGAGACTTCTCGAGATCGGTGAAGGAACCTCAGAAGTACAGCGGATCGTCATATCCCGGGAATTGGGTTGCTAAAACTGATGATCACCTTCCTGGTGACAAAACTGCTCTTTTTCCCCGTGAAGCCGATTGCCGTTCTCCCTTCCCAATCTGAAATCCCGTACGAAGAGGTCCGTTTTCGCAATGAGGAAGGACTGTTGCTCCATGGATGGTTCTTTCCCGGAAAGATACCACGACGCACTCTCCTTTTTTGTCATGGAAATGCGGGAAACATCGGGGACCGGCTTGAGAAGATCAAGTTCCTGTATCGGATCGGATGGAATATTTTTATTTTTGATTACCGAGGTTATGGTGGCAGTGAAGGTTCTCCGACGATTGAGGGGCTCCAAAGAGATACCGACGCCGCCTATCGTTGGCTTGTTTCAGGAAAAGAGACCACAAAAATTCCGCCGGAGCAAATCATCCTGTGGGGTGAATCCCTCGGAGGGGCATTAGCCACTGACCTCGCAGCGCGGGAAAATATCGGAGGTCTTATTCTGCAAAGTACCTTCACCTCCCTTCATGACATAGGAAAGAGACACTACCCCTTTGTCCCTTCCTCGCTCGTCCCCGACGTTTACCGTTCCATCGACACGATTCGAAAAATCCGCACCCCCTTGCTTGTGGTCCACGGAACAGAGGATGAGACGGTCCCGTTTGGTATGGGGAGACAACTTTACGAGTCAGCCCCGCATCCCAAACGTTTTTACGAGATCAAGGGGGGGCACCACAATGACTGCACCGCGGTGGGAAAAGGGGAATACCTCCGACAAATCGAGGAGTTTCTAAATGAGATCGGCGTTTAAATAGCCAAATGCCTTATCCCGTGGATATTTTGACTAAGTGTCACAGAAATTCTCTTTAAGCCAGGAGCCCTGAGAAGGGCACCGGAGGCGTACTTGGAAGTACGTCGAGGATGCCCGACGAAGGGCGACGCCGCGTAAAGGAATTTATGGGGCACGACACTGGAGCCGACTGAAATTCGGTCGATACCAACCAAAAAGTAGACGGTCGCACTCCTACAGTAAAAACGACCCGATGGTCCCCAAGACAAAAACCAATATTTTATCAACGGGTTTTTAGAAAAATCCCGATAACCCGATCTTTGGCACAAATGTTGAATAGGCCGACGATACAGAAAGGAGATTCAAATATGAATCACAAACTAACGGGTTTCGCTGCTGTGGCCCTGATCATGGCAGCAACAACGACAATCCACGCCTGGACGATCAACAGCAGGATTGGAGACAATCGACAGATTGACAACGCCAACCGCCAAAGGGTCGGTGGGAACGCCTATCAAGACTCGTACAACACGAATCATTCCAATAATCAAAGCACGACCCATCGGAATGACAATCGCTCCTGGAGCGATAGCCGTAACATGAGTGATAACCGTCAGGACCATCAGCGTCACCAGTCCCATAACCTCGGTGACAACTCGGTCATGATCAACGGTGCCTATCAAAGTCAGGTTGGACACAAAGGGGTCGGTGTTGTCGGTCTTCAGGGATCTAATAACCTTATCGACAACTCCATCTCCGGAAATTTCGGACTCGGTCATACTATTGTAAAATGAACCGTTCAATCAAAACAGTGTTTCTCACCATCTTGTCCCTCCTCCTTTCCCCATCTCTTTTCGCCTTCTGTTTACAGGAGTGTGAAAGAGGATCCGCAGGAAGAAAAGGGCCATCAGCGATTGGATCGGTCGGCTCCATCGGATGGCAGAGCAATGATAATCGTCTTCGTAGCCATAATTTTGGCAACAACAGCACAGCCATCCTGGGGGACATGAATATCCGGGTGGGACACGAAAGAATCGAGATCAACGGCATGAGGGACTCGCAAAACAGTATGATCGACGCCTCCATCACGTCGATTGTTAATTTGGGAGGTTCGCAATGAAGAAAAAATCAGGCCGGCCCGTTCTCGGTGTCATCGTCATCAAAATGTTGCTCGCGGCAACAGCAATCGCCCTTGATCCCAATCCAAAAGATCCCGTTCTCTTAAACAACCTTCATGAGGCAAGGGTTAAGCAGGAGGATCATGAAAATGTCGTTCGGGTTATCCAACAACCGATCCAGATGATGCAGGGGAATCTCTGTCAACCGATTGAGATGGCACGGCAAAGGATCCGGGACTTGGGTTCCAGCAAGAAATGGGGTGACGGAACAATCAACGTGGAGGCGGGACACGGGGAGATTAACGTCGAGAGTAATGCCGGGACGATTAATAACAGTGTCAATGTCCAGATGGTGACCCAAAATGATCGCCGATGTTTCTAGATTCTTTGCCGTTCTCTTTTTGTTTCTCCCGCTATCCCTCCCGGCCTCCAATTTCCCCAAACAGGGGCCCAAGGCGCGCGTGGCTGTCGCCCAGTTTGGAACAACCGACCGCTTCGCCTCGGTCTATGGGGGTTGGAATATCGGCGGGGGATTGGCCGCCCAACTGGTGACCTCCTTGATTGATTCAAGGCGCGTTGTTGTCGTTGAGCGTGCCATCTTGTCACGCGTCCTCATGGAACAGGAACTCGGTCAGGCCAACCTCTCTTCCCCTTTTACCCAAATTCCTGCCGGACACCTTCTCGGTGTTGACTATCTCATTGTTGGCGAGGTGACCGAGTTTGAAGAGAAACAGATGGGAGGGGGGGGTGGCTTGTCGATCATGAAGGGGTTCGGCCCAAAAATCAGCAGTGACATGGTGGCGGCCCATGTTGGGATCGATCTACGGGTGATTGACACGCGAACCGGAGAGATCCTCCATTCCCACCGGGCCCAAGGACGTGCCTGGGAAAAGGCATTCGGGGCAAAGATCAATTACAAATTCATCGAGTTTGGTGGCGACCTGTTCCATAAAACCCCCCTCGGAAAGGCAACCCGCAGGGCGATTGAAAACGCACTGCTCTTCATTCTAGAGGTCATCGAAAAAAGGACTGCCGATTTTTCCTGGATGGCCCGTGTCATTGAGGTTGAGGAGAATCGGGTCTATTTTGATGCCGGCAGCGAACAAAAAATCAGAGAAGGAGACCGGTTTCGTGTCAGCACGGTCCAAAAGGTTTTGACCGATCCTGAGACCAATGAAGTGCTAGGACTCTTGGAGAAGGAGATGGGGAAAATCGTCGCTATCCAGGCATTGCCCAAATTTACGAAGGCGCGGATCGTCGGATCTTTTCGACCTAAAATAGGAGATCTGGTGCGTCTGGAGGGAGACAGCCAATATGATTCGGGTGATCTTCATCCCGAAGGTTACCAGATCTTGGATTAGAGGTTCCCTCATGAAACGTTGGCCTGCCATTCTTCTTGTCGCTGTTTTAATAACCGGCTGTGCAAGCTCGCGCCACTCCCTCTGGCGGGGTGTTTTTCAGGAAGAGATTCAAGAGGCAAAGCGGCAGATTCAGATAGGACAATCACGTCAGGCGATCGATGAATTATCGATGCTCCTGGAGATCGATCCTGACAACCTCGAGGCACTTTTCTTGAGGGCATCGGCCTACCAGAGGTTTGAAGAATTTCATCTGGCCATTTTGGACTATCAACACTCGCTTAAAAAAGATCCCGATTTTGAAAAGGCCCACTTCAATCTCGGAATGATCTATGCTTTTAAATTGAGAGACCGGGAAAAAGGGCTTGCCCACCTGGATCAATTTCTCTCCTTGAATCCGGATCACCCGGCTGCATTTGCCGCTGCCAAGGCGATGCGTTGGCTCGATCAAGAAACTGAGGCGGCGGAAATAGAGACTTCTTTTGAAAAAGTTGAATCGATCCCCGATGAAAGCCAAAAAAGAATACTGCTTGAAAAATGGATTGAAAAACATCCCGACTCGGCGAGGGGTCACTACCTCCTGGCAACGGTCCTGCTGACCAATCATGAGGAGGAAAAGGCACTGCAAGAATATAAAATGACCGTCCGCCTTTCACCGACCTTCGCCGAGGCCCACCGGTCCCTGGGACAATTGCTGCTCAAGAGAAAAAAAGAGGAAGGAAGAATTCATTTGAAAAAAGCAGCCCTTTTCGCCCCTCATGAAACGGCAGGGTCGATTGACAGAAGTGATTCCTCCTTTTAGACTCCACGAGCTTTATGGCCCAGCTTCTCTTCTTAAAAGATGGTCGTCAGGCAATCCGTTTTCCGCTCTCTCAGGGAATAACAACGATCGGCCGTCAAGCGGACTGTGCCATCACGCTGGAAGGGACACAGGTCTCCCGAATCCACGCAGAAATCTCCTATGAAGGGGGCTATTATTACCTGAAAGACAGGAGCAAGAACGGAACATCGGTCAATGAAAAGAATGTGAAAAAGGCGAAACTGCTCCACAAGGACATTATCCGAATAGGCGATTGGCGGCTTCAGTTTCTGGAGAATCTTTCGTCAGAAAAGCAAGAAACGATCACCGTCACTTCCCTGGATCGTCAGCACGTTGCCAAGGGAGAGACGGGATTGGCCAACATGGTGGGTCAATCGGAGCCGATGAGAAGGCTTTTTGGTCTCATCAGAAAAGTGGCGGCGAACGATACTCCTGCCCTGATCCTGGGAGAGACCGGAACAGGAAAGGAACTCGTTGCCAATGCCTTGCACCAGCTCTCGAAGCACTCTCCGTACATGTTCTGGGCCATGAATTGCGCAGCCATTTCGCCGCAACTCGTGGAGAGTGAGTTGTTTGGCCACGAAAGGGGGGCATTTACCGGTGCCACGGATCTTCGCCGTGGGGCATTTGAGCAAGCGGGACGAGGCACTCTGTTTCTGGATGAAGTGGGAGAACTTTCACTGGATGTCCAATCCAAACTTCTGCGGGTCCTTGAAACACAAAAGATCCGGCGGGTGGGGGGTGGCGAAGAGATACCGGTCAAATGCCGGATCGTCGCGGCAACCCATCGCCACCTTATAGAAGAAGTGCAGAAGAAAAGATTTAGAGAAGATCTCTACTACCGTCTCTTTGTGATGCCGATTGAAGTCCCTCCTCTAAGAAACAGGAATGGGGATATTCTTTCAATCTCCGAACGTTTTCTCCAAGAGATGTCACCTGAAAGACCGCCTTTGCTGACGGAAGAGGCCAGACAAAAACTGCTTTCCCACCGTTGGCCGGGAAATGTCAGAGAGCTCAAAAATGTTATTCTGAGGAGTGTCATGCTTTCCGAGGGAGAAACGATCAATCCCCACCATCTTGTTTTTCTCCCGCATTCTATGGAGTCGGGGGAGAGTCCTCAAGAGGTCCCTGCTCGTACAATGGAAGAGATGGAGAGAGAGATGATTCTTCAGAAGCTCAAGGAGACTGAATGGAACAAGGCCAAGGCAGCCCGAAAACTCGGGATCGCCACCTCCACCATTTTCAAGAAGATCAAGGAATACGGACTGAAGGAATAGCGCCCTTTCTCCCTAGCAGTTTGTTGACAAACCCCTTTTCACCAAAGGATGGTGAGAAAGGTCCAGATGCAAGGCGCCCGCGAAGCCGCAACCGGAGCGTACTTTCGTGGGGAAATATGAGATCTGCAACAAAATTGCCCAAGGAGGAATGGCGGAAATTTACCGTGCCAAATTGTGCGGCGCCGAGGGATTCGAAAAAGAGGTCGTTATAAAAAAGATCCTTCCCGAATGGTCCTCGCATAAAGATTTCATTTCAATGTTGGTCGACGAGGCCAAGCTGGCGGTCCTGCTCACGCATTCCAATATCGTTCAGGTATTCGAGTTAGGGAGAGAGGGTGAGAATTGCTACATCGCCATGGAATATGTGCCAGGAGTCGATCTCAAAAAACTCTGGGAACATACCACGGCGGAAGGGAAGGTCCTTCCCCTCGGGATCTCTCTCTTCATCATGGAACAGGTTCTGGAGGGATTGGCATACGCCCATTCCAAGAAAAATAGTGCCAACGAGAGCTTAAGAATCATTCATCGTGATATCTCTCCTCAAAATATCCTGCTCTCCTGGGATGGGAATGTAAAACTGACCGATTTTGGTATTGCCAAGGCAACCCTGACCCGCACTGAAACAGCCTCGGGGGTTCACAAAGGAAAATTTTCCTACATGTCCCCCGAACAGGCAAATCTCGAGAGCGTGGGACAGGCAACCGACCTGTTCTCTCTAGGAATTATTTTTTACGAGATGGTAACGGGCCGACGGCTATTCGGCGGGGGATCGGATCTTCAGTCATTAGACCGGATACGTCGATGTGAAATTGATTTTCGTGACACTGAAAACCAATGGCCACGCGGACTGAAGTCCATCCTTCTTAAGGCGCTCCAGAGAAGGCCGGAGGACCGCTTCCCCAGCGCATTACATTTTCTCAAAGAACTGGAGGAGCTGTCACGAAATATCGGCAGGCCAACAGGAAGGAAGGAGTTCGCCCTCTTTTTGGAAAAAAGTCTTTCCGGGAAGAGGATCGACATTGACTTCAAGAAAGACCAGACGGTCCCGCTGGCCACCCCCTTCAATTTTGTTCAAACAGCGAAAAAATTCCGCCCCTTTTTCCTGGGGGGTGTTGCCTTGTTGGCCTTCTGGCTGCTCTCCAGCCATTTCATGAAAACCTTCCCTTCCCTCGATGAGACGACCTTGCCATCCTCTCCTTCAACGGTCTCCTCAGGCCTATCTGATACAGGCCATTTAAGTGTTCTTCTCCTCCCGTGGGGACAAATCTCCGTCGATGACAATTTAAAAAAGGAAAGCCCCTTGAATCATCTCTCCCTACCGGTGGGAAACCATCGGGTGACCGTTTTTTATGAGCCAAAAAAGATAAAGGAAACGGTAGAAATAAGTCTCAAAGGGGGTGGATTCATCCGTTGCACGGCCAACTTTGGGGAGAGGCCAGAACCGCTCACCTGCCGTTAAGACTCAAACTTTTCGTCGTCCTCTCCCTCACCCCCATCACCGTCCGTATCATAAAAAGCCTCTTCAGCTTCCGGAGCTGTCTTGGAGGTTGAGGAGCTGTCGACCTGTGGAAGATCCGGCTTGATCAGGGAGAGAGGTCTTTTGGAACGGCCCGCTTCTGGAGAGACCGATGGAAGGGACGGCCCGGCGGGCGGGACCTCCGGATCAAAAAGGGCCTCCTTGAGATCAATCTCTTCAATCATAAGGCCACTTTCATACCCCCGTTCAAACAGGGTCTTGATCGCCTTCCGTCCTTGCCGGTCAATCTGGAGTGTCGCTTGGTTAACGTACATCCCAATAAACTTTTCCGCCTTTTCCTTGTCCAGCCCACGGGCGTACGGAAGTGCCGCCTGAACCGCCTCCTCACGATGATCGAGGGACCACTGGACACTCTCCCGAATCATCCTACAAATCTGTTTTTGGACTTCAAAATCAATATCTCGCCGTACGACAACGGCACCCAGAGGAACAGGCAGTTTTGTCTCCTTGTGCCACCATTCACCGAGGTCAACTACTTTAAATAATCCTTTCTCTTCATAGGTCAGCTGCCCTTCATGAATCAGGAGTCCTAAATCGAGTTTGCCTTCTGTCAGACGGCCAATAATCTGGTCAAAAGGGACCTCCGTGTGGGACATCCCGGATCTCCCCTCGGCCGTCGTCGATCTTTCCCACAGCTTAAGGAGGAGAGAGGCCGTAGTATTTTTGCCGGGGATACCCGTCCGAAGTCGCAAGACCTGACGCGGCTTGAGTTTCTTGTTTGAAACAAGGACCGGACCAAACTTCTCTCCAAAACAGGCACCGGTCGGAAGAAGCAGATACCGGCGCAAAACAGAAGGATAGGCATTAAAGGAGAGGGCCGTAACCTCATAGGCCCCTTCCAGGGCCCGTCGATTCAGCGTCTCTATATCCTCCCGAACCTCTTCAAGCTCAATTCCCCCTGTCGCGATCTTTCCTGAAAAGAGGGGGTAAAACATAAAGGCATCGTCGGCATCGGGGCTGTGGGCTATGGTGATCTTCATGGAAACCTGCCTTTCTATTGCAGTAATGGGACTGTTGAAAAATGCCATCTGCTGCGTTCCCCTCGTCGCCGGCTCCTCGACGTACCCTCAAGTACGCCTGCGTCGCGGCTCCTCGGGGTGCCTTAATACGAGGAAAGCGGCTGACATTTTGCAAAGTTGAGGTGAAAGATCAAGGAGGAAAAGAGAGTCCCCGCGGGGTCAACCATCTTTCAATCCCCTCAAAAAGGATCTCCGTTATGATCGCCAAAAGGGCAGCCGGAATCGCGCCCGACAAAACCAGCTTGGTATCATTCATAGCAAGTCCGGTCACAATCGGGACCCCCAATCCCCCCGCCCCAATAAAGGCGGCGAGCGTTGCTGTTCCAATATTAGTTACGGCACTGATCCGGATCCCGGCCAAAATAAACCTTCGTGCGAGCGGCAACTCAACATGGAGGAGCCGCTGAAACCGGGTCAATCCGAGCCCATCCGCCGCCTCAAGCAATACCGGGGAAATCTCCTGAAGACCGGTACAGGTGTTTCGGAGGATTGGGAGGGTGGCGTAAAGGATCAGGGCGGCCAAGGCCGGCAAAATCCCGATGCCAAAGACGGGAATCATAAAGACAAGGAGGGCGATGCTGGGGATTGTCTGTCCGATCCCTGCGATAGAAATGACGAGATGGGCGAGTCTCTTGCGGCGACTGATGAGAATCCCCAGCGGGACTGCCAGTAACGCAACAAGCCCCGTCGAGGCAAAGGTCAGGAAGAGATGGGTTAGAACCCGATCAAGGAGGGTCGGACCTGTCAAGGAAGCCTTCCCTTCCAAGAGCTTTTCTTCGACCAAAAATTGTCGGGCGACCTCAACAACCGATTTTTTCTCCAGTTCAACCGCCGCATTCAGCCGTCTCATCTTTTCTTCGGTCAAACGACCGGCCAATTGATTCAAGAGCGGTTTCAGAGAGGGATGACGGACCAGGAGTTCATCGCGAACAATCGTTGCTGCAAGATACTTTGGAAAAAAGGACCGATCATCTTCGAGGAGTTTCAAATGAAAAAGATCAATCTTGGCATCGGTCGTGTAGGCATCGATGATATCTGTCTCACCGGTACCAACCGCCTCGTAGGCCAGTCCATGTTCGAGACCGGTCACACGTTGAGGAGACAAATGATACGCCTCCACGAGACCGAGCCAACCATCGCGACGATTTAAAAACTCATGACTGAGCCCGTAACGAAGGGCCGGATGTCCGACTAAATCTGAGAGGGTCCGGATCCCCTTCTTCTCCGCCAACTGCTCCGTGAGCGCCAACGCGTAACTGTTGTTGAACCCAAGCGGCTTTAACCAAACGAGCCCGAAACTGCTCTTGAAAATCTTCTGCAGGCTTTCCCAATCGGAACTCCCCTGCCCCTTGAGGATCACCTCAACGGCCGTTCCGGTGTATTCGGGATAAATGTCGATTTCACCCCGCCGGAGCGCCTCAAAACAGATCATCGTCCCCCCCAGACCAAAACGGCGCTCCACCGGCAAGTTCCCTTTTTCTTCGATCAATTGGGCCAATAGTTCGGACACCAGATACCCTTCGGTGAATTTCTTGGAACCGACTCGCACCGAGTCCCTCCCCTCGGCAATGGTGGCAAAAAGAAAAAACAGAAGAATGAAGACAATTTTTCTCATTTTGAAAAGAAATCGGCGACAAAATCTGTTTTTGGATTTTTTTGAATCTCGCCTGCCGTACCGATCTGAACGATCTGTCCCCGATCCATCACAACAATCCGGTTCGCCATGAGGACCGCCTCTTCCATGTCGTGGGTCACGAAGACGATCGTCTTGCGGCCGGTGAGACGGCCCTGGAGCTTCAAGAAATCGTTCTGGATCCCACGACGCGTGATCGGATCGAGCGCTCCGAACGGTTCGTCCATCAGAACGATCGGAGGATTGAGCATCAGGGCACGCGCCACTCCAACCCTCTGCTGCTCTCCTCCGGAAAGCTCCGAGGGAAATTTTGATTCGTATCGTCCCGAGGCCAAACCGACCAACTCTAAAAGTTGGCGGACCCTCTCTTGAATTTTGCCCTCAGACCATTTTTCCAGACGCGCCAGCAACGAGATGTTCTGAAAGACCGTGAGGTGCGGAAAAAGTCCCCCCTGCTGGATCACGTAACCGATCTGACGACGAACAGGGATCAGGTTATCGTACGGAAGTGGCTCTTTCCGAATAAGGACCGTCCCTTCGTCCGGCCGAATCAGGCCATTCACCATCTTGAGAAGCGTCGATTTTCCACAGCCGCTGGTGCCAACGAGGACGAGACATTCTCCTTCCTGTATCTGAAGCGAGAGGTCCTCAACAACGACACCATGACCCGAATACGATTTTTTGAGATGACGTACTTCGATCATACAATGAAACCTAAACACCCATAACCTGACTGTACAACGGAAAACACCTCAATTCTCTCCGTACTCCCCCAGAGTACGTTTTTATCTGTCCAAAGCCGCAAAAGAGGGCAACTTTAAGTTGTCCAGGTCGACAATCCCTCATCGACTATTACAGTAAGTAGGCAAAAGCCAAAGGAGGACATCATGTCAGGAGCAACAGGTCGGATCGATCAGCCCGTTCCAAATAGCACCACTTCGCCCAATGCCCCCGAAATAATTCACGATGAGATAGTAGTCCGGGAGTGTACCTATGACGATTTTCTCAAGGATATTTATTTTGCGGCCGGAAAGGCAACTTTAGTCGTTGGCCTACCGTTAACTGCCCTGTTTTATTTTGGTTCTCGCAAGCTCCTGCCTCTGGAGGATCGTACCGCATTAAGATTTTTTGGGGCATTCGCCAGTTTGGCCGGGGCCGGTGCTAGCTCCTCTAGTTATGCGCAAAAGAGAAATGTCCTCAGCGAAGAGCTGAGCCCTGTAAACGCCGCATTGGTGGGAGGGCTTTTTGCAGTATGCCTGTCAGTTATCGCTAGTTTTACAACCAATTACAGGGATGTGGCAGGAAGTCTCGGAATTGCGGCCGGGGCGGTCGGGGCAGTTTCGGGATGGGTAGCTGCCCACCTGACCGAATTCCTTTACCAGGGTCGTCCTCCATCATCCTGCTAACAAAACCTGTCTGGCGTTCATCAAGCGCCACGAAAAGGATCTAGACTTGGCAAGGCGGTTTTAGATAAGGTTTCCCCATGGAAACCAATCAGGTCGAAACGACGCCCGAGTTGGTTACAAAGATCTATCAGCAACTCGAAGCGAATCTCAAAATCATCCGAAAACGGCTTTCGCGTCCCCTCACACTCGCTGAAAAAATCCTGCTCGGTCATCTCTGGGATCCTGAAGGGCAGGAGTTGACCCCGGGGCAGGCACTCTTAAATCTCCATGTCGACCGGGTTGCGATGCAGGATGCGACCGCCCAGATGGCCCTTCTGCAATTTATGACGGCCGGGATGCCGTCGACTGCCGTCCCCACCACGGTTCATTGTGATCATCTCATTCGTGCCCGCAAAGGGGCAAAAGAGGACATGAAGGTGGCGCTCCGCGAGAATCAGGAGGTCTACGAGTTCCTCAAAACCTGTTCCCAAAAATATGGGATCGGTTTTTGGGGGCCGGGGGCCGGGATTATTCATCAAGTCGTCCTGGAACAGTATGCCTTCCCGGGTGGTTTGATCATCGGGACCGACTCCCATACCCCGAACGCCGGGGGACTTGGGATGATTGCGGTCGGTGTTGGTGGGGCCGATGCGGTTGATGTGATGGTCGGGATGCCGTGGGAGGTGCTTCAACCGAAATTGATCGGGGTCCGTCTGACCGGTGAGCTGAATGGCTGGACCGCCCCGAAGGATGTGATCCTGAAGGTTTGCGAGATTCTCACGACCAAGGGGGGGACCAACCGGATAGTGGAGTACTTTGGACCTGGTGTCCGCTCCCTCTCCGCCACCGGGAAGGCAACGATCACCAATATGGGGGCCGAGCTGGGGGCAACCACCTCAATCTTCCCCTATGACCTGTCGACACGAGAATATTTGAAGGCAACCGGCCGTGAGAAGATTGCCAAGCTCTCTGATGCCTCTCAATCACTCCTTGGCGCCGATCCGGAGGTAGAGAAAAGCCCGGAGAAATTTTTTGAACGGGTCATCGAAATCGATCTCTCCTTGTTGGAGCCACATGTTGTCGGTCCCCACTCGCCCGATCTTGCCCGTCCGATCTCCCGATTGAAGGAGGATGTCTCTAAAAACAGATACCCGGAGCGACTCACCTACGCCCTTATTGGAAGTTGTACCAACTCCTCCTACGAGGACATTGATCGGGCGGCCGACGTCGCCCGGCAGGCAAAGGAATTGGGCCTGAAAGTTGCCGTACCACTCGTGATTACCCCCGGTTCTGAACAGGTCAGGGCAACGTTGGAACGGGATGGTCAACTTCAGATCCTGGAAGAGATTGGCGGGACCGTCCTCGCAAACGCCTGTGGCCCCTGTATCGGTCAGTGGCAGAGGGATGATATTAATAAAGGAGGGCCGAACGCCATCCTGACTTCTTACAATCGAAACTTCCCAAAAAGGAATGACGGCAATTCAACCACGATGGCGTTCATTGGAAGTCCGGAGCTCGTCGTCGCCATCAGTCTGGATGGAAGGCTTACATTCGACCCACTCCATGACTCGACAACGACAAAAAATGGACAAAAGGTGAAGCTTCGTCCCCCCAAAAAGGGGGCTGCCCTTCCCCCAAAGGGGTTCATTTTTTCCAAAGAGGGGTATCTGGCCCCTGCAAAGAGCGGGGCTGGGCTCCCTGTGGTGGTTGATCCAAAGAGCGACCGATTGGAACTTCTTAAACCGTTTGGGCCATGGGATGGAGATGATTTTGAAAATCTGCCTGTCCTTGCAAAGGCAAAGGGAAAGTGCACAACGGATCATATCTCACCGGCCGGCCCCTGGCTTAAATATCGCGGACATCTCGACCGGATTAGTGATAACGCCTTTTTGGGTGTGGTGAATGCGTTCGGAACGGAGGCCGGAAGAGGCCTCAACCTCCTGACAGGTGAAGGAGAACAGGAGATCCCGAAGATCGCCCGGTACTACAAAGATCATGGGGTCCGCTGGGTAATGGTCGGAGACGAAAATTACGGTGAAGGCTCGAGCCGGGAACATGCCGCGATGTCCCCTCGCTACCTGGGTTGTGCAGCCGTTATTACCCGGAGTTTTGCGCGAATCCACGAGACCAACCTCAAGAAACAGGGGATCCTGCCACTCACCTTTGCGAATCCCAAAGACTATGACAAGGTTCAGGCAACCGACCGGATAGGCATCAAGGGTTTAAAAGATTTACAGCCCGGCAAGTCGTTAAAACTCTCTCTCCGACATGAAAATGGTGCTGTGGAAGAACTGCCGGTACTCCACAGTTTTACGAAGAATCAAATCGAATGGTTTAGGGCTGGTTCGGCCTTAAATGCGCTGCGATCGCAAAAAGATTAAGCCCTCAGCCCAACTTCTCCAGGATCTCCTCCAGAAAACGGTCGATCGTTACCTTGGGATCGATAGAAAGTTCCCCTGAAACTGAAATATCGGCTAGCTGTTTATATTTGCCAAGACGGAACTGGAGCCACTCCGGATAACAACGACGGTAGGCGACCTCCACCGCCTCTTTGGGCCCCCGCTCAAACATCCCCCCCCAAACAACCGACTTTGGACGGGTAAAAAACTTATCCGTCATGAGTGGAATCATTGATTCGACCACCTCCAGGTGAACGATCAAATAATTGCCCTTAAGCGTTTCCAAAATCTTGTTCCCCAAATAAATGAGGCTTCCGGTAGAATCGACAACGAAATTCTTCCCTTGAGGGAGTTTAAGATTCTGCATCATCGCCTGTTCCGTTTGAAGATAGACTTTTTCCTTGGGCGCATAACCGCCCTGATGTGGAAAGCCCATCCAGGAGGCGAGTGCCTCTAGCCCAGCAAGTCCCAGTTTTTTCTCAATCTCCTCATCAATCGAGACCATCCCGAATCCCTTTTCATCACGGAGTTGTCTTGCCCGAAAACTTTTACCGACGTTGGACATACCGATTAAAAGGAGAGGAAGCGCTCCATTTTCTATTCTCTGTTCAAATTCGAGGCGTGTCAGCTTCATGAGGCTAGTTGTGTTAAAAGATGTTGATAAGGGGCCAGTTTTTCCCGAACTTCACTCGCGGTCGCCAGTTTCAGAACCTCCACGGCCATTTTCCTTACCTCGGATAACCGAACCTGACGAATGATATTTTTGACCTGTAGAATGCTGACCGGGATCATCGAGAGCCCTGTAATCCCTAAGCCTACCAGAAGGGGGGCCACAAGGGGGTCTCCCGCCATCTCACCGCAAATCCCAACCGGTTTCTTGGCCTCCACGGCTACAGCGGCCACATGGGCGATCGACTTTAGAACGGCCGGATGAAGAGAATCGAAGAAGGTGGCAACCCTTTCGTTGTTTCGATCAACGGCGAGGGTATATTGGGTCAGGTCATTGGTCCCGACACTGAAAAAATCGACATACCGGATTAAATAATGGGCCATCTGGACCGCCGAGGGGACCTCAATCATCATCCCGACAGGAATCTTCGGATCAAATCGGGTACTTTCATTGGTTAGCTCATCCTGCACCTTTTTTAGAATCTCTCGAACACGCCGGATCTCATCCACTCCCGAGATCATCGGAATCAGGATACGGATCGGCCCCAAGGCTGATGCCCGGAGCATTGCCCGAAACTGGACCTCCAGGATCTCCGGTTGGGCGAGACAGAGACGGATCGATCGGTATCCCAGAAAAGGGTTGGCCTCCGGCGCCTCGAAGTTGAGGGAGGCGATCGGCTTGTCTCCTCCAGCATCGAGGGTTCGAAAGGTCACTGGCAGGCCATTCGCCTCTTCAACAATTGTCTTGTAGAGATCAAACTGCTCCTCTTCATTGGGAAGACGTTTCCGGATCATGAATGGATATTCCGTCCGGTAGAGACCGATCCCTTCGGCGCCATACTCCCTTAAGGAGTGAAGGCTTTCGAGCATCCCAACATTCGCCTCCAGGAGAATCTTCTTATGGTCGAGTGTCTCCGCCGCAAGATGAACGATCGATTGAAGATGAACCAGTCGGTCCACAAACTGGTCCTGGATCCGTTCATACTCTCGGATCACCTCCCGGCTCGGGTTAACGATAATATTGCCGGAATCCCCATCAACAATGATAGCTGCCCCGGGACTTACCCGGTTTCGGACACCACTGACCCCCATGACAGCCGGTATCCCCAACGATCGCGCCAGGATGGCGGCGTGCGAAGTGACGCCTCCACGCTCGGTAATAATCCCTTGAACCTTAGACGGATCGAGCCGTGCGGTATCGGAAGGAACAAGGGTTTCGGCGATCAAGACCCCCTCCCAGGATTCCTTCACTCTCCATTTTCCGCCAATCAGGTGCTCCATGAGCCGTTGCCGGATATCCTCCAAATCACCAGCCCGCTCCTTGAAATGAGGGTCTTCTATCTTCTCAAACTCCCTCAGATATTCTCCAATAACATCGCGGACTGCCTGAATAGGCCCTTTTCCCCTGTCGATCATCATCTTGAGCTTCTTCTGAAAGCTGCGGTCGGAGAGAATCATCCGGTGGCTGTAGAAAATATCTGATTCCTGCTTCGAAAACTTTTTAAGAAGCTTTTTTTCCAGGCGTAAAAGATCAGTTGATGTCTTGGCTATCGCCTCACGAACTCTCTTCCATGACTGGGCGTGGGTTTTTTTCCCCCCCTTCCCAGGTACCAGGATGACAGGATCGACTCCGGGGGTAAGAAAAAAGGCGGTCCCTATCCCGAACCCGGGGGCGACAGGAATCCCCTTTAGTCTCATCTGATGCCCTTCCCTGCGTACCTGAGACTGAACCGTTTCCAGTGCCACCAATTTGTAAACAACGCCGGCCAGCTGAAACGAGATCACCTTGAGAGTTTCCATCTCGGCCGATGTAAATTCCTTTGGCCCTACTGTCTGGAGGGTTAAAACTCCGACGATATCCTCCCTCTCCATAAGGGGAAAGGCAGCAAAAGAGTGGAATTTCTCTTCCCCGGTTTCCGGAAAATACTTGAAGCGGGGGTGACGGGCTGCATCTTTAACAACAACCGGCTGGCGTTTTTCTACAGCGAGACCCGTTAAGCCCTCCTCTATTGTCATTCGAACATGACCAACCGAGGACGGTTCAAGTCCATCGGTGGCAACCAAAAGGAGTGTCCTCCCCTGTAAAAGATAGAGGGAACAGACGTCGACCGCCATTTCATGGCGAACCAAGGTTACAATATGAGAGAGCGGGTTCTCCTCTGGCCGGGACTTTTGAAGAATCCGGGTGACATTAGCGATTGTTTCAAGGTGTTTAGCCACGCCTGCCCTCAGTGTGGCACAGACCTCAATTTGCTTCAAGAATTTCTAGGATTTAAGGGTATGTTGAAAAATGGCTTTTGGGGACTGTTCAAAAATGCCCAGCTGCAAGGCACCCCGAGGAGCCGCGACGCAGGCGTACTTGAGGGTACGTCGAGGAGCCGGAGATCCCGGAGACGTATATCCTTCTGGTAGCTATATTGCTGGGCAACCGACATAACGGTATTAACAAAGAAATAGAGAACCAGCCCGAGTGGAAGAAATAGCATAAAAGCCGTGAACATGAGTGGCATGATCATCATCATCTGTTTCTGAACTGGATCGGTTGTCGTCGATGGTGTCAGTTTCTGCTGGAGAATGGTAACAACCCCCGAGAGGATCGGCAGTATAAAATAAGGGTCGGGGGCTGAAAGGTTACGGTAGAACCAGAAGAATGGGGCATTGTAGAGCTCAATCGAATTGTAGATCACCTTCCAAAGGGCAATATAAATAGGTATTTGGAGAAGCATCGGAAGGCAACCTCCCATCGGATTGACCTTATGGGATTTAAATAGTTGCATCGTCTCCGTATTGAGCCGTTGTCGATCCTCTTTATACTTCTCCTTGAGCTCCTGGAGACGTGGTTGAATCTTTTGCATCTCCTTCATCTGCCTAAATGACTTGACTGAAAGGGGATTCAAAAGAATTTTTATAAAAATCGTCAGAAGGATAATCGCAAAGCCCCAGTTGTGTATCAGCTTTTGAAAAAAGATCAGTAGCCAGAAGAGTGGGACAGCAAGGAATGAAAAGTAGCCGTAATCAATCGATTTCTCGAGTCCGACGCCTATTTTTTGTAAATGCCCACGATCTTTCGGCCCCGCATAGATCGTAAATTTCTCTTCATGTCTCCCACCAATGGAGAGCCCAAACTTTCCAGGAGAGAGAATAAGAGAGGTTTCTCCCTCACCGCTCATCATCTTCAGAGAGGTCTCTGACGTAACACGGCGATTTACCAGCGCCATAACGAAGTAACGATCCTTGATCTCCGCCCAGGTAACCGATCCGGCTATCGATGATGTCTCACCTTTTTTATAGTTTGCCCTCTTTGTCTGATTACCTATTTGATAAAGAAAATCCCTGAGATCTGCAGGCCCCTTTAATGACTGGAGAAATCCTTTTGGTGGCTCTTTTTTTTGAGCTGCTTTCCATACAAGCCCGATCGCTCCTGTCAATCCTGTAGTGGACCTGTTTTCTAGAGAAATCTCCAGCTCAAACGGGTAGTTATCAGAGGACGGAAAAATAAATTTCTTCCTGACCAGAAGATCGTTGTTTTGCCCTTCATAGATGATCTCTTGATCGGTTTTAGAAATAACCTGGTAGGAAGATTCTTGCGGCAAGGCAAAATTGCACTGATCACAAACGAGGGTCAACACCTGGTCCTGTTCCGACAAAATCAGATTGATAGGACGCGATTCTTTATGAATTCCTTCATGATAATCATGGAGGATGATTTTGTGTAGCTGCCCACCATGAGAAGTGAGCTCCCAGGTAACCTTTCCATTCCGGAATGTCGTCTTCTCTTCCGGTAGCAAATGGGGGGTGCCCTGAGTCGCCGCTTGCTCAAGAACTGCCGGTGGTTCGCTCGTAGAGACGATCGGTGGAGGAGGCTGCGAGACCTGTCCCGAAGGAGGTAGCCGGCTCCCATAAAAATGATACCAGGCTATAAAAATGACGAATGAAATTCCCGCCGCCAGTAATGCTCTTTGTTCCTGATTCATAAATGATCCGCGGCTTCTCTCTCACAAGAGGAGTAGGGATGACAACTTGCAATTCTCTTCAATAAAAAAAACAGCCCCCTCGGGAATGAGTGATTTTTGAGAGACCAGATACCGAAATCAGAACAGCTCACTTTAAAACGGCAGGAGCCCCCTAAAAATGGGGAGAGGGAAAATTGATAAAGACGGATGAGGAATAGAGCTGTTCGGCGGAGTAAAATATCGCATAAAAACAACGTCTTGCTCAATTTAACCTCCTGCTCAAAAAACTAAAATCGGGCTTACGCAGCCGGACGCCCTCACGATCTCTTGCCAACTAATTTGAGGCTAAAATTCAAAAATGATTTCCGAATTTTTCTCCCCAACTCGTGAAGAGAACAAAAGATCTTAAAGAACACTGAGTCGCGCTCTTTTTTTCTGGCGGCGCCTTCGCAAGACGTTTCGTCCGTTGGGGCTCCTCATTCTTTTTCTGAAACCGTGCGTCCGCGAACGCTTGATTTTACTTGGTTGGAAGGTGCGTTTCATTTTTGTTCCTTTGTTTTGTTGGCTTGGCGCCGTTTTTTTTCAAAACAAGAATTAAGAATCAATTTTGATTTGCGTCAAGCAAAAATTTATTTCTTTTTTTTCAACGACTTTCATTTTTTTCAAAAAAAAATATTAATTTTTTTGACATGCTTCTTCGATCTGTTATGACACAGCACACTTTTGTAGATGTCACCCCTTAGAGTGTCATTTTGGATCATTCGGGGATCACTCTTGGGGCTGGACTTAAAATGGAGTGGGTTAGCTGTTGGAGAAGGTCTCTAACTGCTTGAAATTTTGTCTTTTTTTCAACCATTAGCCCTTGTTGATATGGTTGTGGGTAGTTTGTACCTATGGGGAATTCTCGCGTCTTTTCTCTCGATCAAATCAAGGAAAATCTCAAAGAGGTTTCCTTATCCCCTTCCGTTGCAGGTCAGGTTGAAGTCCTCGCTTATAATGATGAAGAGGGCCTGACACTCTCTGTAAAGAACAAATTCGTCCGCGACTGGGTTAGGGAGTACCATCTTGAGTCTATTTCGGCCCAGCTGTTTGCCTTGACGGGAAAAAAGGTTCCTATCCGTTTGGTCCTGACACAGGAAACAGGGGAGTCGCCTCAACCTAACGTAGTAGAAGTCCAACCCGTTGTGGTGGAGGATCGATCTTCGTTTTACGGACTGAACCCGAAATATACCTTTGAGAACTTTGTGGTCGGTTCTTCCAATCAGTTTGCCCATGCGGCAGCTCAAGCTGTTTCACGACAACCGGTGAAGAGTTACAACCCGTTGTTTCTCTACGGGGGGGTCGGACTGGGTAAAACACACCTCCTCAATGCCATAGGCCATGCCCTGCTCAAGAATGATCCCCAAACCAAGATCCTCTACCTATCCGGAGAAAAATTCGTCAACGAGCTGATTCAGTCCCTCCGCTTTGAAAAAATGGGGGATTTCAGAAAAAAGTACCGGGAAACCTGCGACGTTTTGCTCGTCGATGACGTTCAGTTCATCGGTGGGAAGGAAAAAAGCCAGGAAGAGTTTTTTCATACATTTAATCAGATCCACGAGTCGGCCAGGCAGATTGTTTTAACCTCAGACCGTGTTCCCAGGGAGATCCCGGGCATTGAAGACAGACTTCGCTCCCGTTTTGAATGGGGTTTAATTGCGGATATCCGACTTCCGGATCTGGAAACCCGCGTCGCTATTCTGAAAAAAAAGGCGGACCAGGATAAGATCGATTTGGGTGATGACGTCGCACTCTTTCTGGCGACCCATATCACCTCCAATGTGCGTGAGCTGGAAGGTGCCCTCATTCGGGTTAACGCCTTCGCTTCCTTGGCAAACGTTCCAATTACGATACCGTTCGCTAAGGAGGTTCTCAAGAATGTGATCGGAAAGATTGGCCATGTCGTTACCGTCCTCCAGGTCCAAAAAGCAGTATCGGAGTTTTTTGGGATTCGGATGAACGACTTAACCGGAAAAAGACGTATCCGTGGCTTTGCCAATCCACGCCAGATTGCGATGTATCTCTGCCGAAAACACGTGAAGGCCTCCTTCCCTGAGATCGGATCCCAGTTTGGTGGAAAAGATCATTCCACCGTCGTCCATGCCGTCGCCAAGATCGAGAAGAAATTGCAGGATGACGAACAATTGAGAGATCAGCTTAAGGCCCTCGAACAACAGCTAACCCTCTAACAACCCTGCTGAAATCACTGTGAATAAATCAACTGTTCACTGTTGGTTTCTCTCTACTGCCTGTTATCCCCCACTTTTACCGGCATCTGAGTCGGCCTTACCCCAAGAGATTTCCTTGTTTCTTTGTCCCTATTTCACAATCACTTGACTCATTTTTCCACAGATTCTATGGGGCACTAGGACGACTACTATTTATGTTAATTACATAATCTTACTAATAGAGAGGGAGGAAGTATGGAGATCAAAATAGAGAAAGAGAAACTGTTAAACCTTTTACGATGGACACAAGGGATTGTAGAAAAGAGAAGCCCCATGGTCATCCTTTCCAATCTCCTCCTTGAGGCCCAGGATAAAAACTTGAGGGTCACGGCAACCGACTTGGAAGTGGTTGTTACCACTGAAGGGGAGATTGATAGCAAGGGGAGTGGACGTTGGGTCGTTAGTGCAAGACATTTCTTTGAAATTGTGAGTGAGGCACCGACAACGGAAATAAAACTTGTTAGTAGTCAGGGAAAAGGTCTGGAGATCCGCTCGGGCAAGGCCCACTTCAAGGTGGTTGGTATGAATCCCGATGAATTTCCTCAAATTCCCCCTCCAACCTCGAAGGGAGAGGTCAAGATAGATCCAGACGACTTGAAAGATATGATTGAAAACACCTTTTATTCTGTCTCTACGGACGAGACGCGATATACCCTTAATGCCCTTTATTTTACGGGAATCAATGGAACGGATGGCAAGAATCTCCTCCGACTTGTGGCGACAGATGGACACCGCCTTTCCTATTCGGAAAAGGAGGTTGATAAGAAGTGGAAATTGGAGAAAGGGATCCTTCTTCCTCGGAAAGGGGTTCAAGAACTTAAAAAACTTCTTTCGGAAGGAGAGGGGGATGTTTTTGTGACCTCCGACGAGAAAATCATCTCCTTTCGACGAGGGGGGGTTAGGCTCTCCATTCGTCTGACCGAGGGGGAGTATCCCCAGTATGAACAGGTTATACCGAAGGAGACAGACAAGGTTATTTCTGTGGAAAGGGACCCGTTTGCTGGTTCCCTTCGAAGGGCCTCTATTCTGACGGCTCATGAAGGGAGGGGGGTTCGTCTCGAGATCAGCTCAGGTATCCTCGAAGTAAGCAGTGCCCACGCCGATCTGGGAGAGGCCAAAGAGGAGTTGGCGATTGATTATCGGGGCCCCAAGTTCGATGTGGCGTTCAATCCAAAATATCTTTTAGATATTCTTTCGGTTCTTCAGGATGAAAAGGTTGTCCTGGAGCTCAAAGATGATGTTTCTCCCTGCGTCATCCGGTCTGAATTTGACCGTGGCTTTTTGGCGCTTGTTATGCCAATGAGAATCTAGGGTTAATCAAACTTATGGGTAAAGAAAGTCCTGCCAGAAAGGTGAAGGAGTCTGCCAAGTACGATGCCTCCCACATCAAGGTCCTCGAGGGGCTTGATGCGGTCCGAAAGCGTCCTGCAATGTACATCGGTTCCACCGGGGCACCAGGGCTTCATCACCTTGTGTATGAGGTTGTGGACAACTCTGTGGATGAGGCGCTTGCCGGTGAATGTACCCAGATTGATGTCACAATTCATATTGATAACAGCGTGACGGTTGTGGACAACGGAAGAGGGATCCCTGTGGATATCCATTCAACGGAAAAGGTTTCTGCTGCCGAGGTGGTGTTGACCAAGCTTCACGCGGGAGGAAAATTTGACCATGATAGTTATAAGGTTTCCGGAGGACTCCATGGGGTTGGTGTCTCTGTCGTGAATGCCCTCTCGGAAAAGTTAGATCTGGAAATCTTTCGCGACGGGAAGGTTTATCACCAGTGGTATAAGAGGGGGAGTCCCCAGTGCAAACTCGAGGTAACCGGCAAGACCGATCGCCGCGGAACAAAGGTCACTTTCAAGCCGGATAAGGATATTTTCGAAATGACCGAATTCAGTTTTGACACCCTCTCGCAGAGGCTACGTGAGCTTTCCTTCTTGAACAAGGGACTCAAGATTACCGTTGTGGAGGAGAAGACCCAGAAGAGGCATGAGTTTCAGTATGAGGGGGGTATCAAGAGCTTTGTTGAATATCTGAATCAGAGAAAGACCCCACTTCATGACGTTATTTATTTTGAGGCGGAAAAGGACAGAATCATCCTCGAAGTGGCAATGCAATACAATAGCAGTTATGCCGAGAGCATTTTTTCATTTGCCAATAATATCAATACGATTGAGGGAGGAACCCACCTGATCGGTTTTAAGTCGGCGATTACGAGGGCGATCAACCAGTTTGCCTCGGAAAGGAATCTTCTCAAGGATCTCAAAGAAAATCCGCAAGGAGAGGATGTGCGCGAGGGCCTTACCGCGGTCGTCTCGGTAAAGATTCCCGATCCACAATTTGAGGGACAGACCAAGGCCAAGCTCGGAAATTCAGAGGTGGAAGGGCTTGTGAAGCAGATCGCCTACGAGAGGCTTTCAGAATATTTTGAGAAGAATGCTGGTGTGGTACGAAAGATCATTGCCAAGGTTATCGATGCGGCGAGGGCTCGTGAGGCAGCCCGACAGGCGCGGAACCTGGTTCGTCGGAAGGGGGCCCTGGACCTCGGTTCTCTTCCAGGAAAACTAGCCGATTGTCAGGAGAGGGATCCAACAGTCTCGGAGCTTTATATCGTTGAGGGAGATTCAGCGGGTGGATCAGCCAAGCAGGGTCGTGATCGACGAAATCAGGCGATCCTTCCCCTCAAAGGAAAAATTCTTAACGTGGAAAAGGCCCGCTTCGACAAGATGCTCTCCTCCGAGGAGATCAGGACGATGATCACCGCCTTGGGGATAGGGATTGCAACGGATGAAGGCGAGGTGCAGGATTTAACGAAGCTTCGCTATCATAATATCATTCTCATGTGCGATGCAGACGTTGACGGTTCTCATATTAGAACCCTCCTGCTGACCTTTTTCTATCGGCAGATGCCGCAAATAGTGGAGAGAGGCCATCTCTACATTGCCCAGCCCCCTCTTTACCGTGTGAAGAAGGGGAAATCTGAAAAATACTTGAGAGACGATGTGGCCCTTGAGGATTACCTGATCGATTTAGGCATGGAGGGGATCCAGCTCAAGGCAAAGGGGGCCGGGCTTTCCGGCAAGGAGCTTGCTAACCTGACTAAAAAGCTGATTCGCTACAGAAAACTGTTGAGCCTCATTGAGCAAAAGCAGGACCCACGAATTGTAGATGCCTTTGTCGAAGTGGCTGACCTTTCCAAGGTCTCTTTCAAAGAGGGGAAGAAGCTCGATCAAGAGCTTGACAAGGTGGCGAACTATCTCAAGAAATCCTATCCCGACTTTAAGGACTTTGAACTAGAGGTATCGAGTGATGCCGAACATGGGACCGCCCGTTTAGTTTACAAGACACTCTATAAAAACTCTCCACGTCAGACTATTATTGATGTCTCCTTCCTCGGCTCTCCGGAGTTTGCCGAGCTTCAAAGGTCGGCCGAGGAGTTTGCCAAATACGGTGAGGGGCCGTTTAACGTGGTCCATGAAGAGGGCACTTCAGTCTTTGAGACGTTGGATGGCGTGAAGGATTTTATCCTCCAGAACGGCCGGAAGGGCCAGGATGTGCAACGCTACAAAGGATTGGGAGAGATGAATCCGACCCAGCTCTGGGAGACCACGATGAACCCCGAGACGCGTACCCTGCTTCAGGTTCGTGTGGATGACGCCGTCGAGGCCGACCAAATTTTCACCGTCCTTATGGGGGATGAGGTTGAGCCCCGTCGTCAATTCATTGAAGAGAATGCCTTGGCCGTCAAGAATCTCGATATTTGAACCACCCCAGTTATCCCCCCAATTGACTTCTGCTTAGCGGTAAGCTAAATTGACCGCATGTCGATTCATCATATAGCAAAGGTATTGGGGAGGCGAGGGGGACGGGAGAGAGCCCGACGCCTTTCGTCCAAGAGAACAAAAGAAATCGCTTCATTTGGAGGGCGGGTCCGGGCCGAATCCCTGAAGATCGCCAAGCGGATTGAGGAAAATTTTCGTTATGTTCAAGTGATACGGCAATTGACAGAATCGCCCCCAGCTCAATCCTTAAAAACAGCCCAGGGCAAGCTCCCCGAGATTCATGGCTGACCCATCTTCCTATATTGAACAGACAGGACAAATCATTTCCGAGCTGGAAAAGTTTGGTTTGGCCCCAGTCCTCATTGGTGGTATGGCCCTTGTTATCCTGGGCTCACGGCGTGTCACACGAGATTTCGATTTTCTGGTTTCCAAAGAGGCACGCGATCAAGAGGGGATCATCAAGGTCTTTTATAAAAATGGCTTCGAACTGGCCTCGAAGATTGATCAACAAGGAGAGATTGTTTCGACCATCGACAATGAGCGAGTTGCCTCTATCCGCCTGAAGCTGGATGTTCCTTCAAGCGCCCATTTTTTGAATCGACAAACAGGGTTACGCATTGACCTTCTTTTTGATTTTCCGTTTCCAGCCGATGAAATCGCCTTGCGTGCCAGAAAGAAAAAAATACATTCATATTGCTTTCGCGTTGCCTCCCGAAAAGATCTTCTTCGCCTGAAAGAAGTAGCACGAAGGAAGAGAAATCTCGCGGCAGATGTTCAAGACGTGGAGTTCTTGAAGAAACTTCGATGAGGCGGATCACAAAATTGGGTGAGGGGCTTGGTGGCGTTGTTTCTCTTGTCGAGGCAAAGGGTCAACGCGTTGCCCTCAAACAACTAAATATTGATCAGGGAAAACTGACCCCGGAAGAAGTTTTAGAGAACTTCAAACGGGAGTTTACGACACTCAAAAGACTTAATCATCCACACATTGTCCGTATCATCGATTTCGGGAGGGACGATGAAGGCAGATATTTTTTTACGAGCGAGTACATTGAGGGGAAAAACATCTTTGAGGCAACAAGGGAGTGGTCACCTGAAGAGGTGAATTTACTCTTTATACAGGTCTTAAGGGCCCTCGGTTATTTACATCGGGAACGAATCTATCATTTCGACATTAAACCTCAAAATATACTCGTTACGGTATCGACTTCCGGCGAGAAAATAGCCAAATTGATCGATTTTGGACTTGTTGCGTTTCGTAAGGAGGGGATTCTTGCTGGAACACCCGCCTATATGGCCCCAGAAAACCTTCTTGGGGGAGGCTCTGATGGTCGCGCCGATCTCTATTCGTTGGGCATTACCTGGTACGAGTGCCTCGCCGGCCAGAATCCGTTTCGAACAGCCAATTTAATGGAGACTCTTGAAAGGCAGCGCCACTGGACACCACTACCTATTTCGCAGCAATATTCGGATATTCCTTCCTACCTCGACCCCATTTTTGAAAAAATATTAAGAAAGAATCCGTCGGAGCGCTACCATACAGCCCATCAAGTGATTCGCGATCTGAACTGGCTGGGGCAGAAAAACTATCCGTTAGAGACAGAGGCAACGGCCCTTGCTTATATTCCGGGAGAAGGTCGGTTGATCGGTCGAGAAATAGAATGGAAAAATCTGCTGCATTTCTATGGTCAGATTTTCCAATCTCATACGATTCCTCAAGGAGGTCTCTTTATCACAGGAGAGATTGGAACAGGGAAGTCACGTCTTTTAAGCGAACTCAAGTATCACGCCCAACTTCAAGGTGTACAGGTCCTACCCCTAACGGAGGTCAAGAGAGAGGATATTCGGGGAGATACCTTGCTTCTAGCAGACAACGCGGACAATGAAACAGTTAATTTAGCAAGAAAATGGCTGAGCCAATTTTATCCCTATTCAATTATGATCTGTCTCGCAGGCCCTATCGATTTACAGGTTGATTCTTTACATAAAATTTCATTGGACAACTTTGACAAGAAAGAAGTCGGAGAATTCGTTTCTTCCGTTCTGGGCATTGAGAATCCGCCCGATTTGATCGTGGCTCCCTTTAACTCAAGAAGTGGAGGAAATCCCCTCTATCTGACAGGCCTTTTACAGGCGCTGATCCACGCCCAACAAATATTCGACGAACATGGGCAATGGAATGCAGAACTGATTGAGGGACTTCCTCTTGCGGAGGAAAAATGGGATCTCCCTTTGAAACTAAAAAATTATCATAAAGAGACGTTTTCTCGCTTATCCCTTCCTGCGAAGAAGCTTTTGATCGGCATAGCCGTTTCAAAAACTCCACTGACCAGAACTCTTGTTGACAAGCTAGGTTTTAAGATTAGCTCCCGGGATTGGGAATCTCTCTTGGCTGCACAGTTGGTTTTATGGAAACCAAAAGAAGAAACGCTGGAATTCAAAAATGTCAGTTTAAAAGACTGGGTTTCAGGGCATGTCGATTCCTCTTTGTTGGCCTCGGTTCATCAGGCCTTGGGTGAGTTGTTTTCTCAACTTCAAGATACCAAAGAGGTGGCATGGTATCATCTTGGCTTGGGCAAAGGAAGGTCTTCGGAACGTTTTCAACTTATTTTACAATATGCAGAATATGTGGTGTCTCGAGACGACTGGGTAGAGGCGCTCCATGTCTTTCGGACAGCTCGGCTTTTTTCTTCAGAAATTCAAGATCGAATCAAGGCCTCTCTTGGTGAGGTGCAGGCCCTGTTTTTTACCAACAACCACAAACAGGCGCTTGATCTCCTAAAGGAGACCCACAAACTTCTCAAAGAAAATCCTTCGGCCCATTGGGAATGGGTCGAAGAATGCCTTCGTGAAATGACGATGATTTATATCAAAATGAGGGAATTTGACTCTGCCAAAGAGGTTCTGGAGGGAGCGATGTCTCTTATGGAGAGTCAAATCCGAGAACAGGTGGATCCAAGGATCCTCTTTTTGCGTAATCTGCAGGCCAGTATCAAAATGAGGGAAGGATTTATTGATGAAGCGGCGAGGGTTTTCGATGAGAATTATAAAAAGTGGAAATCCCTTTCAAATGATCAGCAACGGAAGGTTTTGAATAACGAACTGGGGCTTACTTGGCTGGCACAAAACAAGGTAGAAGAGGCGATTCAGGTTTTTGAAGAAGAGATAAGTTATTATAAAAAAATAGGTAATATCAGAAAGCAGGCGTATGCATTTTATGGGCTTGCACAATGCTACGTTACTCTCGAACAATGGGAAGTGGCAAGAAAATATTACGAGACATGCCTCAATTTAAGCTTGAAAAGTAGTGCCAAGGAATATCTATTTTATGCCCACAACGGCCTGGGAAAGATAGCTCATCTTCAGAATGATTGGGAGACCTCTAAAAATCATTATCAGCATGCCTTAGAGTTGGCACAACACCTGGGAGATGAGGAGAGTAGTCTCGCTATTGCCCTCAATCTGGCGATGATTTATCGGAACCAGGGGGATCGATCCAATGCCTCCCTTTTTCTTCGCCATCTCATCAGTATCTTGGAGCAACTGAGCAATCGTTCGTTAACCTTGACACAGTATTTATGCCAAGCTTACCTTGAATCGGGCAGACTGAATTTTGAAAAAGGTGATCGGGGTGGAGCGTGCATCGCCTACCGTGAGGCGATCCGGTTGATAGATCATTGCAGCAGGTTGGAGTCCCTTCGTGCAGACGCCTTGTTGGGTTACGAACAAGCCTCTGCCACTGTAGAAGAAAAGGTGGAATCGAAGGTTGTCTCAAGCAAAAACGATTTAAAAACATCAAAGATCACCGAAAAAGATGTGAAGACCTTAATGGAGACACAGCTCCTAAAGAAATGAAGACGAGGCATCTGCTTTACGTTTTATTATTTGGGCCCTTGCTGACGGGTTGTCTTGGTGGGGAAGCAGCCCCTGTGGATCTGCCAAATCCTTTTACGCCGGGAGCCCCTCCCGTTGGAAATTGTACAGAGACGGTTACGGAAAAATCTGGGGTAAGATCCTTGATTCAAGGATACGATACAAATCCTTTGCCTGATAAGGCGGTTGATGCCTTGAAAGCGGCGTGTAATGTTTCAACAAGTGACTTAGGGTCCTTTATGGAAGGGTTTCTTTGTCAGATCGAGGCCGATATCTCCTTGGCGTCCGATGCAGAGGTGCAGGGTGATGTTGATAATCTGGAGCACGTTGACCTCTCCGACCTTACCGGCTCTTGTACAGAGATCAATCTGCTTTGAACGTACCTTGGGTAGGGTACACTTCTTTTTTCATAACAGGATCATTCAGGCCTTTTTCATTTAACTTCCTTTAGTTTTGGAGCTATAATGACCCCCTTAAGGAGGTTTTATGCGAAAGATTCTCGTTTTTGTAGTGAGTATCATTGGTATTGGATTAACTACCTCATTTCCCACAGAGAGTTTGGGGGATCGAGGCTCTGGGTATAACCCGTTTGGTGGTCTCTCACAAACTGTTCGACGTGCTATTGACCAATGTGAAGACGATTTCAAGGCCCAGCAGGAGATCTGGTTTATTCTGGAGCAGGCCCAATTGGGCGCCTGTTCCCTTGAAGGGCGCCAAAGGAAGGCTTATCTCTACGTCGATGAGGAAGCATCGATGTCCGAACTCGCCTCGGGTGCCATGTCTTATGTCGATGATGTTATCCGAGAAATTCTTTGTCGGTGTCGTGGCTTGTGGGAGCCTACGCTAGATGCAACGGTCCATGTTCCCCGAAACTTTCGTTATCAGAGCTGTCCCAGACCTAGCCTGCCGGGATAATCGACGAAAGATCAGGTGTGGGACAACGTGTCTACAGGAGACATTATGAGCAACCAATCCAGAAATCATCGCAAGACAAAAAGGGCAATCTTTCTGATCGGGCTTTTTTTGTTAGCCCTCTCAACGCCTCATCTCGTTGAGGCCAAGAGCAAGTGGAAAAAAGGACTTCTCATTGGCACCTTGACGGGGGCCGTGGTGGGAACGGGTGGAGGGCTTTTATTTGCCAATATCGTCTGCGAACAGCCTTCTCCCTGTGAATACGCAGGATGGGCATTGGGAGGGCTTGCCGGTGGAGCCGCCGTCGGTGCTGGTCTCGGTCTCTTTATTGGATTATTGATTGAAGAGGACCCAAAAACAGCCCATCTGGATGAAATCCCAACCCTTGAGCTGAGGCCCGGCATGACACTCGCCCAGCGCTGGCAATACCAGGGGAGAACTCCCTAAACTATGAGGATGATCAAGATAGCCTTACTCCTGATCTCGTTTGTTGGGCTTCTTGGTTTTTCAAGTCACGCCGGTCCGATCAAGCTCCCCGATAAACAGAAGGTAGAATCGTTGAAGAAGTCGGAGAAGAAGTGGGTTAAACCGAAAAAAAATGAATTTCATTTCGTCAATTTTTTTTCCGAAGTTCCCCTTTGGGAAAAGGAATGGGCAAAGATCAGGGAAGATGTTTTGAACCGTTTTTACACCGATTGCATGGTCAAATTCGCCGATGACCCCGCCTGCAAATCAGACCCGATCAAACAGGATGTTGTCCTGAAATACGGGCGCGCCATCAACAGGGGGAATTATGAAGAGGCCATGAGGCAATATGCGGCTTGGGTGAGTTACGAGCCCCTCATCAGTTTAAATACGGCCCGTGTTTATGATTTAGCCCTCTCCGCCTTGGCCAAGGCGGTCATCACCAAGGGGAACGTCGACGAATCCAAGGAGGGGCTCAAGGCTGTCTTAAATCTGGGGATCGCCACGTGTGATGTCTTGCTTCCAACTCAAAAAGGCTGCCTTTTTCAACGAATGGTCAAGAACAATTGGTCTTTCTTTGTGGCCGCCGTGCGCGATTATCCCAATAAAGATATCGGTCTGGCCTGCGTCGATTTTGAACAAAACGAGGTGCGCCGCTACAAAAGCGGTTGTCGCGAGAAGCCGGGAGAAAAGGGAAAGAAGGTTTGTGTCTCGGCCATGGCCGGATATTTAAATACCTACAAAAACCCAGAACTTCAGGGCCCCGTCTGGGGTTGTTCTTCCTGTGAAATGGTCGAAAACGATTTCTTCTGCGGAAAGGGTCTCCCCCCTTGTCTTGAAGCGGCGGCAGGTCCCGAGGGAACGGCCGGAATGATGCGACAGGGATCTTCCATAAGTGGGGAGAACAAAACCACTCCCTTTCAAGGCTTGACGGGTCAGGGACCCAATATCTCGCAGGGTATTGAAGGTATTGTCGGCAATGCCGAAAATCCGATGACCCAGTGCAATCCCTCAAAGAGTCTTGGATCCGGCATGAAAGGGGGTGGGGGATTTTCCATCCCCGCCGCCTGCTTCGCCCTCAAAAGAGGAGATGTGAGGTCGGATAAAGTGCTTCAATGTGGGTATGCCTTTGCCTCTACCAAGAAATGGATCAGACTCCCCAAAACAGGCAGTCCGTGGAAAGTAACCCGGGATCCGGGATGCCAGTATTCCCAATCGGCTCGAATATCCACCGCTGATGCGATAAAGGCTAAATGCGCTCAACTAACGAGATTATGCAGTATAACCGAAGAATTGACGGACCAGGAAAGAACGCAACTCAGCACGATTACCCACAATGCCGTTGATCTTATCAGGGATAATTTAGATCTCTTCAATAAAGCCTGTTCCGCAGCACAGACCAACGCTTGTGCGGGAACCGACTGGGGATTATTGGCTGAGGCCATTGGAGAAACGCTGATCTCCGACCCCCTTGCTGTTCAGATGAGTACAATTGAGACGGGAAAATTTGCTTTTGCTCCGGCTGTGGACCCTCAAGGTATGGGCGAATTGACGAATGCTGCGATTGTAGTTACACCGTATATGTTTCAATCAAGGGATCAGTTGAAGGCACAGGGTATTGGTAACTCTCCTAGCGGATCTTTGGCGCATGAAATTGGGCACATCATGTTAGCACAGATGGGTGTGCCAACAACCCTTATGGAGGGAAGCAAGTCGATTCACCACATATCATTGGATGAACTGTCGTGCAGGGCCCCGGATGACGAATCAGCGGGATGCCAGAATGCCGAGTCTTCCAAAGCAAAGGACACCAAAAAGGAAGACCCATGTCAAGACACGAGCGAGTACGGCCCGGATACACGAGAGTGTTGTGAAAAAAAGGGGGACTGCCAACCGGATGACAAAAAGGATGGGACAAAAAAAGATTGTGACCCGGACAGCACCGACTGCGGTTGTTCTGCTTTAAACACGGCCCAACAGCAGCTTCTTGATTGCACCAGCGAAGAAGAAGTGCATCCACGCGACCCCATCGGTCCGGTTTTCCGACCTCATGAGGAAGGAGGTGGTGATCCGCTTCTTCCCGATTACTCTTCTTGTGCGAGGGAACTTGTGGGTGAGGAGAGATCAGTACCCAATCTCTACAGATTTTCATTCGGACCCGGTGTGATCGATTGCATTGATGATCCAACAGACCCCTGCAAATGTTACGGTTGCGGAGCTGGCGGCTCCACTCTTACCCCGGCCACTCTTTGTGGAAATGTCACCTGTCTGGAGGGAAGCTCCTGCAATCCTGCCACCGGCCGCTGCGAATCGGGTGACGGAGGGGGGGGAGGCCCAAGAACTCCCGGCGAAGGTCCAATGAGGCGACCCCTCAATTAGGTGACAGTCATATTATTGTATTGTATAATTCCTAGGGAAAAGAGGATTCGAGATCGGGATGAAGCAAAGAGTGATCAGCTATTGTAGTCTTTTGTGTCTTATGATCATTTTCGTCTCATTTCATTCTGCTGCTAAATCAACACAAGGAGTTGCCCTTAAACAAATTAAGAACAAGAGTAGCCTCTGTTATCCTTTAGGATCTACGTTTAAGCCAGATCCCCATCCCCTTCCAGCTGTCACACCCACATCCGGAAGGATCTGGTATGTCAACGGGGCGAGTGGTGATGATGAAAATGGAGACGGAAGTGAGGCCCATCCCTGGAAGACGATCAGGAGGGCATCGGATGATCAAGAGCATGTGTTAGAGGGTGATACCGTTAGCATTTCCCCTGGAGTTTACAGAGAAATTATTACTTTTAATGGAGGTGAGTCCGGTTGTAGTGGGCAGCGGAACGTTCGTAATCATGTTACTTACAAATCCTCAATACCTGGTGAGTACATCATTATTGATGGGAGTGAATTCCCTAGGGGGACAAACGGTTTGTCGGTCCAATGTGGTATAGAAGGGATTGTTTTCGAATATTTCGAAGTACGAAATTGGTTGGGAATTTCCCCAGATTCTAAGCATCCAGGAGGACAAGGGGGTAAGGGGATTGATGTTTATCAAGCCCGGGATACTATCTTTCGCAATCTGAAACTTCACGATACCAGCCATGGCTTTAAAGAAACAGGTGGTTTCAACACCATTGTCGATACCTGTGAGGTTCATAACAACGGTATACCGGCCAGTAATCAAGGTCATGGCTTCTACATCCAGGGAGATGGCACAATTATTACAAACTGCCGAATTTATCAAAATGGTGGAGTGACTTTGGGAACTAATGATAATCCAGGGATGGGAATTCAAATCCAGTCAGGAACCTACGAAGAAGAAGACAGGTCGAAGAATATGGTCATTTACAATAATCAAATTTATGAAAATGGAAATGGCGTTTCCATAGATGAGCGGAGTGAGAATATTGTTTTTCGTAATAATATTGTCTATCGTAATATGGGTCGGGGATTGAGAGTAGACTCTCGAGCCTCTGAAGTCAAAATACACAACAACACCTTTATTGATAACAGAGTTTCTGTCTATTTCTTACGCCTATCAGATCTCTCAGGAATCAGTCTAAAAAACAATATTTTGTATGGGCGAATTGGAATTTTTCTTGATCTTGGCAAACCCATCGACGGCGATATTGGAACGTTTGATTACAATTATTATTGGTCTGATGAGGGGCTCGAGTTCGTTTATCCTGGGATCGGTGCACCCAGAGACTATATTGATTTTAAGCGATGGAAGATCATGACGGGTCAGGACAGGAATAGTTCAATAGCCAACCCCCTCCTCGATAAGCAATTTATGCCAGGTGACAAATCTCCGGTTATTGATCATGGTACCTATGTTGGCCTCCCCTGTAGCGGCTTAGCACCTGATGTTGGCGCATTCGAGTTTGGTCTATGACCTTGTCTCACCCTCACATTCCAGAAGAGTGCCTGTCACTCAAGCAGCCGATTCGGTTATTTCCTTGACGATCGAAAAAAGCGCCTCTTCCTGGGCGAGATCCCCCTTTTCAATAACCGCGAGGCATTCCCCCAAGGGGAATTCTTCGTGCAGAAAATCGGCAGGCTTCCCTGAAAGAATAACAATTCGTTTTGAGTCGATCCCTTTCTCGAGCGCCCTCCTCAAAAATTCACGTCCATCAAGACCGGGCATGAGCCAGTCGACGAGGATGAGCGAGAAATCTTTTCCAAGTTGATCGAGCGCTTCCTGTGGGTCTTGATAAGAAGAGACCTCAACTCTTGAACCGAATCGCTGCAGCAGGAGCCGTTTCCTTGCCTTGCAATACGAGGCGGAATCATCGACGATCATGACCTTAATCGGAGGGGAATTTTCCGTCATGCCTCCCCCCTTCCATTTCCAGGGTGACCCAGCCGGCGCCGAATTTCATGGTAGGTCGCCTTTAGGATAGTCTTCTTTTCGATACGGTGGTGGAGCCAGAATGGGACGACGCAGCCACACCGGTCGCAGTCGGCCTTGGGACCAAGCATGCATTTCTCCTTAGTTCCGCCCGTCGTTGTGAGCGAGTAGCCGTGTGTTGTAAAGATGCAATGATCGGTCACCTTTTTTGAATGCGTACTCTTCATAAGCTCGAGGACACGGTCCGGCATGGCGACGAAGTCGCCGTATTTCTCCTTTTTAAGACGAAGGAGCTGATCAATCAGTTCATCCCGCTTTTCCCAACCCATCCAGAGCTCATCCGAGAGTCCCTCAATCGGGGTGTAAAAGTCGAACATAAATCCCTTCAGGTGGGGTCGCCAGTCATCCAGGACCTCCTCAATCGTATTCATATTAATGGAGGTGATGCACATCGTCCCTGTCACGTGGAGATCAGGGCGACTCACGTTCTTCATCATCAACTGGTAGAGTCCTCGTTGCCGGCGCATCGTTTCGTGCGCCTCCTCATTTCCATCAATCGAGACATGGAAGTAGACATCCGGCCAGTCCGGGAGCGGTGTTGTTCCGTTCGTGACGATGAGGTTATGCATGAAATGCCGTTTGCACCGTTCAATAATGTTTTTTCGAAGCAGCGGTTCACCACCGACCCACGTACAGCTATGAAGGAATTTCGATTTTGCCTTGAGGTCGAGGATCTTTTGTTCCCACCCGTCAACGTCGAGAACCCCCTCCTGCTCCTGCTCAAAGAAATAGCAGTGGGCACAGCGGAGATTGCACTGGTCCGTCACATCAACCGACATGAAGGAGCCTTTGGGAAACCCCTTCAGAAAGAAATAGATCTGGGGGATGAGGTGGTACCGGAAGAACGGTTTAATCTGCTGATCCGCGCCAGCGTAGCTCTCCTGCTTCATAAGGTTCGGAATGGTAGTTAATTTGTTGGAGAAGGACAATAGCGTTTTTAAACTATTCGAGATGCCTCTGAAAACGACTGACCGCCGAGTTAACCAGGAACACAAAGACAAAGACGCCTACAAAGGTTTCAGATATGGCGAGAAATTTACCAAGGGCTGATAGAGGGACGATATCACCGTAGCCGACCGTCATGAGGGTAATCATCGCAAAGTAAAGATGGTCAAAGAAGGAATCCGGAGAGACCGAGAGGACGCCGTAGAGGCGGTTAAAAAAGTGATAGAAGAATCCATAAAGAAAAAGGATATCCAGGACAGAAAAGAAGATGGCAATAAAATGCCATCGCATCCTCTCTCGATCCGGCACCTCCGGAGAGAGGAGTCGGAGCCCAAAGAGGAGCGACATCGCATTGATGCTGATCACCTGAAGGATGCGTGTTGAACCGAGAATGACAAGAATCCAACCAGCAAAATTCGAGGACCAACTCAGATAAATCAATAACAGGATCAGAAAAGTGGTGCTACAGAGGTAGATTTCCAGGTGGCGGATTTTTATCTGATCCCGCTTGACGCCGAAAAGGCGGAAAAGATCAAGCAGTGTTCGGCTTACGATAAAATCACAGACATGGAAAAGCAGAGAGAGGATCAGCGAATGATACTCCTCGGCCTTTTTGCGAAGCATAGCGCAATGCCGTCTACTTTAATCGAAAGGCGTTGGGAAGAAGTTCTTTTAGGGTAAAAATGCCGGCCCCCTCAATAAGGATGGGGGTCTTGTCATCCATGAGCTCGATCATGACTTGCCGGCAGGCCCCACAAGGGGTCCGAAGATTCAGAACAGCTTTTGGCGAGTTGTCAGGGGTCACCAAGGCAAGGGCCCTAATCCGTCTTGCCCCTTGTGCCGTGGCGCTTGTCAAGGCAACCCTTTCGGCGCATTGAGTCAGTCCATAGCTGGCATTCTCAACATTGCACCCAACAAATAGGCTTGCACCGTCCCAGGCGGCAGCACCAACATGAAAGCGTGAATAGGGACAATGGGCATTTTTTGAGGCACGATGGGCCGAGGCAAGCAGCTGCCTCATAACGTACCGAGACTCACTTAATGTAAATGGTCGATGGGTTGAGCGTCGGATAAGCTGCGCAAAACGCTCCGCGTCGTCAAGCAGACGTTTGCAGCCTTTGTCAGGTCTCTTGGGGAGACGCATCAAAGGCAGCGGAGATCTAAAAATCCGGACAGCAGTCCTTAAGACAGCAGTCCTTAAGGTTGATTCAGAAATGCTCGACATCTCACCGGTGGCACTCGGTTCTTTATGGAAATAGGTGCTAGAAATTAATCTTTCTATCTATTACACAGCTCATTAGCTCATTAGAATTTTTTTATGAAATTCATCGACGAGGCGAGGATCTTTCTCAAGGCTGGTGATGGGGGGGACGGCTGTGTCTCTTTCCGGAGGGAGAAATTTATCCCGCGTGGTGGGCCCAATGGCGGGGATGGAGGACGTGGCGGGCATGTGATCTTCAAGGCGGATGCGAGCCTCGCCACCCTTCTGGACTTTCGGTATCGAAAACATTTCAAGGCCCCGAAAGGGGGGCATGGTCAGGGGAGCGATTGCAATGGGCGGTCGGGCGAGGATCTCCTCATTCGTGTCCCCCCGGGGACTCTTATCAAGGAGGTTGAGACAGGGGAGATTCTGGCGGAGCTGAATAAATCGGGTCAGAGTCAAGTCATCGCCAAAGGGGGGCGTGGCGGCCTCGGCAATATGAACTTTGCCACCTCCACCAATCAGGCCCCGCGACGTTTTGAAAAAGGCTCCCCCGGTGAGGAGCGATGGGTCGATCTGGAACTCAAACTTCTTGCCGATGTCGGTCTGATCGGCTTTCCGAACGCTGGAAAATCAACCCTCCTCTCCGTCATCTCAAAGGCGAGGCCAAAAATTGCCGATTACCCCTTTACCACCAAAACCCCGGTACTCGGAGTGGTTCAATACGGAGAGAAGAGTTTTACGGTTGCCGATCTTCCCGGCCTTATTGAAGGGGCCAGTGGCGGGGCCGGGCTCGGTTTCAAGTTTTTGAGGCATATCGAGAAGACCCGCGCCTTCTTGCACCTGATCGATATCGCAGACCCCTCCCAACCCGACCCTTTTGAGGCGTATCGGGCGATTCGGGATGAACTCAAACAATACAATCCACTTTTTCTAAAGAGACCGGAATTGATTGTGCTCACAAAAGTGGATCGACCGGAGATCAAGGGGCAAATAAAGGTGGTGTCGAATGCTTTTAAGGTGAAGGGAAAGGTGGTTGTTGCCATCTCATCCGCCACCAACGAGGGGCTCCAAGACCTCCTCAAAATGACAGCGGGTCTAATTCAACAGTCCCGTTGAAGAAAAACTTTGCTTCTTCAATCGAGTCTGCTTAGTACAGGCCCATGAAGGGGATTTTTTCTCTCAAAAGTATCGAGTCGATCCTCAAAGAAGTCAGCAGTGGTCAGGCAACCCTTCGCCGGGTCTTGGGTCCCGTTCAATTAACACTCCTCGGTGTGGGGGCAATTATCGGTGCCGGCATTTTTGCGACGATCGGTACCGCGGCGGCAGGCGATGTCCACCGACTTGGCGCCGGACCCGCCCTCATGCTTTCATTTGTCCTGACGGCGATTGCCTGTGGGTTCACCGCCCTCTGTTATGCCGAGTTTGCCTCTATGGTGCCGATCTCCGGCTCGGCCTACACCTATGCCTATGCCACATTGGGCGAAGTCGTCGCCTGGATTATCGGTTGGGACCTGATCATTGAATATGCCGTTGGCAATGTTGCCGTGGCGATCAGCTGGGCCAATTATTTCAAGACCCTCGTCAGGCCGGTCTGGGCAATCCCCGATTGGTTGTCGACCGATTTTACAACGGCCCAGAAGATTCCGGGGCTCATTGAAAATGCCCCTCATTTTTTGGGGATTCCAATCATTTTTAACCTCCTCTCCTTTGGGATTGTTGCCCTGATCACGGTTATTCTTGTCATCGGGATTCGGGAGAGTGCCTGGTTCAACGCCGTCATGGTCATCATCAAACTGGTCGTCCTGAGTTTTTTTGCCGTCGTCGGGATGAAATACATGAACACCGACAACTGGCAGCCCTTCATGCCGAACGGATGGGAGGGGGTGGCGTCGGGCGCCGCGGTTATCTTCTTTGCCTACATCGGTTTTGATGCGGTCTCGACGGTGGCAGAGGAGTCTAAAAATCCCCAAAGAGATCTCCCGATCGGGATCATTGCCTCGCTTATCATCTGTACGATTTTTTATATCCTCATTGCCGCCGTCTTCACTGGCATCATCCCGTATCCTGATTTGGCAAAGACACTTTCAACCCAGCAGGCAGAGCCACTTACGCTCGCCTTTGAATATGCCAATATCGGGAAATACAAGGGGCTCTATGTTTTTATTATTGCCTTGGGATCGGTCATTGCCCACACCGCTGTCCTTTTTGTCTTTCAGCTGGGTCAGCCAAGAATCTTTTTTGCGATGGCACGAGACGGGCTTCTCCCCCCCTGGTTTGCCGGGATCCACCCGCGGTTTCGGACCCCTCACGTCACCACGATCCTGACCGGTGTCGGCGTCGGTGTCGCCTCGATGTTTAGCAGCCTTGATGAGATGGTTGACCTGACCAATATCGGCACCCTGTTTGCCTTTATTCTGGTCTGTGTCGGGATCGTCATCCTCCGCGTCAAAGATCCCCGGAGGGAGAGGCCGTTTAAGGTGCCTGGTGGGCTTCTTCTTCCAATCTTGGGGGCGCTCAGTTGTCTCGGTCTTATTTATTACCTGCCCCCCACCTCATGGCTTCGTTTTGCGAGCTGGCTCAATATCGGGCTCGTCATTTATATCTGCTACGGATCGGTTCATAGTCATATTTCGGGAAGGTCCAGGCACAACAATCACCTGGAGCACAAAATTCTCAGCTCTTCGGCCGGCTCCTGGTTGACACTCATTGCGACGACCCTGCTCTTGATGACCCATATCGCTGATCTTGCTCGAGGGAAGGGGGCGTTGCTGACCGAAAACAGTCACACCTCCTGGTGGCTTCTCCTCCCCCTCATTTTAAATAGTGCTATCCTGATCCCAACAATTCTTTGGCGGCTACAAAAGAGCGATCAGCTCTCTGGTGATCTTCTGAGGCGAGCCTCTCGAGGAAAACAGATCGCCTGGGTGACACTGGCCGGGAATCTTTTCTATCTCTGGTATGTTTTTTAAGGTGTTAGATAAAATTCTTTAACAAAGAAATGGCTGGGCCAACTCGAATTCCGTCTGGTGAGAGATAATCTTTTTTACCTGTTGCTGTAATCTGCCAGGCTTCGCATTGTGGAAATTTGGCCCTAAAATATTTTAGGCCTCCCGAAATGTCTGAGTCACTCCACTTGCACTCAATGGCAAGGATCGGTTTTTTGCCCTCTACAATAACAAAATCAACTTCACGACCGTCAATATCTCTAAAATATCTCAATTCGACATTACTTCCTTCGGTGTCCTGCTTGAACTCAACCCATTTTAGAAGGTGCGAGGCAACGAGATTTTCAAATCGATAAGGTAGCTCCGAGACAAGTGTCCAATCAAAATGGTAATGCTTCTGTTCTTTTTTAACGGCTCGGATTTTGGAACTCCCAAAGGGAGAGAGTCTGAAAATGGTATAAAGCCTTTCGAGGATCTGAAGCCATGTGGTGGCCGTTTTGTGACTCACCTGGAGGTCTTCGCGAACGGCATTGATAGAAAGGGGTGAACCAACCAATTCTGGAAGACGAATCATCAGAAGCTCGAGGTTGCCCAGATCCTGAATCCTTTCCAATGAAGTCAAATCTTCTCTGATGAATCTTGTTCGGTATTCTCGTGACCAACGCTTAGCCTCTACTTCTGATCCTGAAAAGAAGGGCTCCGGAAATCCACCTAGTTTGAGAAGGGATTGAAAATCTTCTTCTCTTTCAAGTTTAAGTTCGGCCACTGAAAGGGGGTGCAGTCGCAAATAATGATAACGGCCCTGAAGAGAATCCCCTCCTCTTCGGTAATAATCAAGTCGTGCGCTTCCTGTGACTAAAATCTTCTTCTTTTCACGATGAAGGTCATACAACCCCTTCAGATAGTTTCTCCACGAGCGATACTTATGGACTTCATCAAAAACCCAAAGTGATGTGGGAGGAAGCTCACGTCTCAAAATAAGCTCTCGATGTCCTGGAACATCCCAATTGAGATATCCTGATTGGTCCTCCCCCATGATTTTTAAGGCAACGGTTGTCTTGCCGACCTGGCGTGGTCCCCCCACAAAAACCATCTTGCGTCTTAAATCGGCCTCAATCTGATCTTGAAGGTAACGTTTCTGTAGATTCACAGTCACCAAATGGATAGTACGAGTTTTTTATACCACAGTCAAATTTAATCGCGAGTTTTTTATACTGGTATAAAAATAATTCGCTACGTCGCGTACCCCCGCAAGGTACGGAAAATCCCCTCAAAGAGTACTTTTTCGCACCGCGTGTGGCTTTCAGTCGAGAATAAACACGGAGGTATTGACCTAACAATGTCAGTTGAGAAGTTTATCGGTGGTAATTAAACCGCCTACAGGAGAGGAGCTTAGTCATGATAGCAGATTCAATATTTAGCCCAGGTTCTTTCGGGTTCGTAGAAGACCGAGACCGGTCGTCTAACGCGGCAGTGATTGGTTCCTTTGTTATCATCGCTTGGGGTGGTGAAACTCTCAAGAGGGCCTTCATTCTTGGAGGGTCTGTTCAATTGGGGGCAAGCCTTATTCAAAAGGCGTTATTCTCTCCTTATCCCCCTTTAGAACGAACAGCCGATATTGGCATCGAATCGACTGTTGGGGTGATTGGAGGTGGCTTTTCAGCTATCCTCTTTAAAGGTATCGATTATCTGTTGGTTAAGCCCGTTTTGGATGAGAAGGATACATTTACAATAAGTCAAAGCATTGGTTTGAGTGTCGTTACCTATGCTGCCCTAATAGGGGGAATGATCCTAAGCGGCTGGATCCATTCGGTGATTAACAAACCAACGTCCGAAATTGCTTTAGGTCATCCTAAAGAAGTCGTCAGTCTTTCTTAAACCCATACTCATAGACGGGTAGATTGCCATTGGAGTCGACTACCTCAATCCGGTGACCGGATTGCTCCTCCCATTTGCGAAGACCTTTCTCTAAGAGCGGTTGATTGAGCGACCAGAGTTCGGTGTTTTCACCCGGCAAGATGACATCGGAGAAAAGGGTGTAGCCGATCGAGAACGATTGAAAACCGGTCTCATCGGGTCCGCCCCATATAATAAAGGAGGTTGGTTCCTGGATCTGTAGCCGGATCAGATTCTGGGGATCGTGAGCCGTCCGTAAGAAACCGATGATGCCGAGCCCCAGGCGACAGGTCCAGATCGGCTCCTTGAGCTTCTTCAAGATCAGCATGAATTCGTCCAAGAAGGTCATCTGGTCGAGCCCCTTGCGTTCGATCCGCTGGGTGGCGTTGTAGGTGATCAGCTCGAGTGAGTCGGGGAGGACCAATCCGAAAAATGCGCGGAGGAAATTGAAAACCTGTTCAAAGAACCAGACGTTCGACTCCTCCGGACTCATCTTGGTAAAGTCGGTATGGGAATGAAATCCCCAGGCGCCGACCAAATGTCCCTGCTCGCGCCGTTCATCGAGATAATCATCGAGGTCTTTAAGCATAAGTTAAAACAACATTCCTTTCACCGATTCCTGCGCAATCACCATGAGACTTGTCGGAAGGAGCCCCAAATAAAGGACGGCAAAGAGACAGATGACGAGCCCGGCAATCAACAGCTTGGAAACAGGCTGGGGTGTTAGCGGGTTTCCTTTTTGGAAATACATTTTTACGATCGGACCGAGATAGTAATAGACAGAAACGGCACTGTTTAACACCGCAACCACGACAAGGCCTGTCAGACCTGCCTGAACCGCACCGGAAAAGAGATAAAATTTTCCGACAAAACCGATCGTTGGCGGGATTCCAATCAAGGAGAGGAGAAAAAAAGTCAGGCTGGCGGCCAAGACAGGCCGCTTCTCGGCTAGAGAGGCATATTCGGAAATTTCATCAGGCTCTGAGGAACCACGACCCAAGGCCACAACAACGCCAAACGCCCCGAGTGTCATGAACGAGTAGGCAAAGAGATAAAACAGCACCGCAGCGAGCGTTGTCTCAAAAGAGGTCTTTTCCTGAAAGGCGGCGGCAACACCGACCAGGGCATAACCGGCATGGGCGATCGAGGAATAGGCGAGCATCCTCTTGATATTCGTCTGACGAAGCGCCATGAGATTTCCGACCGTCATCGTCAGCGCGGAGAGTGTCCAAAAGATGGGGACCCAAGGGACCTGGAGAGTTTCCATCAACGGCACAACAAGGCGGAGAAGGGCGGCAAATCCGCCGGCCTTGACCGCCGAGGCCATGAGGCCGGTGACTGGTGTGGGGGCCCCCTCATAAACATCAGGAGACCAGAATTGGAAAGGGACCGCCGCTATTTTAAAGGCGACACCAACGAGGAGGAGGAGAGAGCCAAGTCCCATCAGAATCCCCTCGGAGTCGGAGACCAGATCGGAGATCTTGGCGATATCGGCCAGATCGGTGGAACCGGTCGCACCGAACAAGAGCGCTATCCCATACAGCAGAAAACCGGAGGCGAAAGAACCAAGGATGAAGTATTTCAAGGCCGCTTCGTAGGAACGAACAGAACCTCTTTGAAATCCGGCCAGGATATAGGCAGAGAGCGAGGCAATTTCAATCCCAAGAAAGAGGATGAGCAGGTCTGCCGCGTGCGCAATCAGCATGAGACCAGCGGTTGTGAGTAGCAGGAGGGTGTAATATTCGCCCCCCTCCAGACCTCTCTCCTTGAGGTAATCATGGGAAAAGAAGAGCGAGAGGAACAGGGCGATTAAAAAGATCGCATCGAGACAGAAGGCAAGCCGGTCGAAGGACAAGAGGGCAATCGAGGTCGGTTCCATCCTCCACCATCCCGCCCCGACAAGAAACAGCGAGGAGAGCGCCAGTAAAGCGGCAATAACCCAGTAAATCGAGTGAGGAAGCGTTTTGGCAACGGCAGAGAATATCAGGATGAGGATCGCCCCGGTCACCAGGAGCCATATCGGGAGGGCCGCAAAGATAAGCTGTGACCAGTCAGTTGTTTTGAGTATTTCCATGGCTAAAGTACACCGTATTTTCCAAAAGTTGGTTGACGGCGTTATCCATTCTCTTCAGTAAAAACCCGGGGTAAAAACCGATCCAGAAAATCAGAAAGACCAGGGGAAGAAGGAGCCCGATCTCACGCGGTGTGAGGTCCCGAAGCATCCTGTTTTCCTTTTTGTTTAAAGGGCCAAAAAAGACGCGGCGAACCATCCAGAGAAGGTAGACGGCGGCAAAGATGATCCCAATTCCTCCAATCGCTGCGAAGAGCGGCCCCACCTTGTAGGTTCCCAGCAGGATGAGAAACTCTCCAACAAATCCGTTCGTTCCGGGCAGACCCAGGGAGGAGAGAGAGACGATCAGGAACAGCATGGCAAAGATCGGCATCGAAGAGGCAAGGCCACCGAAATCGGCTATCTGACGGCTGTGGCGTCGCTCATAGATCATTCCGACCAAGAGAAAGAGGGCGCCGGTGGAGATTCCATGGTTCACCATCTGAAGCGTTGCCCCGGCGATCCCCTGAGGGGTGAGAGAGAAAATCCCCAACATGACGAATCCCAGGTGGGAAACGGAGGAATAGGCGACGAGCTTCTTCATATCTTCCTGGACCATGGAGACGAGTGCCCCATAAACAATCCCGATGACTGAGAGGATCATAAACAGCGGGGCGAGGCGCTCCACGGCCTGGGGAAAGAGGGGAAGGGCGAAGCGTACAAACCCGTAAGTCCCCATCTTTAGAAGGACACCGGCCAGGATAACGCTACCGGCGGTCGGTGCCTCGACGTGCGCATCCGGCAACCAGGTGTGAAACGGAAAAAGCGGGACCTTGACTGCAAAGGCCAAGGCAAAGGCACCAAACAGGAGGAGCTGTTTGGTTTCACTGAGTCCCAGACGGTACAGATCCAGAAGATTGAACGTCTTCCCGGCCAAAGAATAGAGGGCGAGGATCGCGGCGAGCATCAAAAGACTTCCGACCATCGTGTACAGCACGAACTTCAGGGCGGCATAAACCCGCCTCGGGCCGCCCCAGAGGCCAATTAAAAAATACATCGGAATCAACATCGCCTCCCAAAAGACATAAAAGAGAAACAGATCGAGGCTTGCGAAAACCCCCAACATCCCGGTCTGGAGGAGGAGAAAAAAGACCAGGAACTGGCGGATCTTCTTCTTGGGCTCTTCCCAGCAGGAGAGAAAAATGATCGGCATCAGAAAGGTGGTCAGTAGAACCAGTGGCAGGCTGAAGCCATCAAGCCCCAGACGGTAATAAACATTGAACAGGGGTAACCACGGGACGACTTCCTGAAATTCGAAGGGAGAGGTTCCCTGAAAAAGGGCCAAGAGACGCAGTGACAAGGCAAGCGGGATCAATGTGGTCAAGAAAGCGATCGAACGTTGAAGGCGGTCGTTTGAAACGAGAGAAAGGGGGAGGATGCCCGCGAGAGGAGAGAAGATGAGAAGCGACAAAAGATGGTTATCCAAAAAGTTCATAAAATCACGCAGGCGATCAGAAAAATCACTCCTACAATAAAGAAGAGGGCATAATTTTGAACAACCCCCGTTTGAAGAAGGTTTAAGGTTCGACCCATCAGACCGACCGTCTCCGCAGAGCCATGAACGAGAAGGCCATCGACCACCTTTTCATCATGAAACCGCCAGAGGACAACGCGCGAAAAGGACTCGATCGATCGGACAACAAGAAAATTGTAGATCTCATCCAGGTAATATTTCTCTTCCAGAATTTTATGGAGTCGTCTGAACCGTCCTGCCAGGCGATCCATGATGGCCGGCTTCTGGGCGTACAGAATCATGGTGATGAGGCCTAAGTGAAAAACCCAGAGGAGCGTCACAACGGAGAACAAAAGCTCAAGCCCATGCCCCGCCGCCTCGAGGAGATCGAAAAAATGCTCGTAAGGGAAGAGCGGGGCTAGCCACTTGAAGAAATGATCTCCTCCATGAAGTGCCTCCGGAATTGCCATCCAACCCCCTCCCAGCGAGAGGAGCCCCAGAAGGATCAACGGAATCGTCATGCTGAGAGGAGACTCATGGAGATGCGCCAATTTCTCCTTCTCCGTTCGGTTGGATCCCAGAAAGACAACGGTCAAGAGACGAGACATATAAAAAGCGGTGAGCCCGGCGGTTACAAAACCGACGCCCCAGAGGATCTTGTGGTTTGTTGCAAAGGTCTGAAAGAGGATCGCATCCTTGCTGAAAAAACCGGCAAACGGAAAGAGGCCAACAATGGCGAGGGTCGCCATAAAAAAGGTAGCAAAGGTGACCGGCATCCTCTTTCGAAGGCCGCCCATTTTCCAGATATCCTGTTCGCCCGAGAGCGCATGGATGACCGAACCGGAACCGAGAAAGAGACAGGCCTTGAAAAAGGCATGGGTGACCAGGTGGAAAATGGCGGCAGAAAAGGCCCCGACACCCAAGGCCAGAAACATGTACCCGAGCTGGGAAACGGTGGAATAGGCCAAGACTTTTTTGATGTCTCGCTGCACGAGTCCGATCGTGGCGGCAAAAAAGGCGGTGGAGGCGCCAATGACGGCGACAACCTCCATCGCAACGGGTGACAGCGTATAGAGGAAATGAAGGCGGGCGATCATGTAGATGCCGGCGGTCACCATCGTTGCGGCATGGATGAGGGCCGAGACCGGTGTTGGACCAGCCATCGCATCGGGAAGCCAGACATACAGGGGGATCTGGGCCGATTTTCCAACGGCCCCCGTGAACAGGAGAAGGCAGGCGAGTGTCGCTACCCCTGAGAGCTCCGTGCGATACTGCTGGAGGATGTCAAAACTGAGCAGGCCATGCGGCGAAGCCACCCCCTTTTTGACGAGTACGGTGTAGAGAACGAACATCCCGAGAAGGAAACCAAGATCTCCTATCCGGTTGACAATGAACGCCTTCTTGCCGGCATAAGCCTTGGCTGGGTCCTCGAACCAGAACCCAATCAAAAGATAGGAACAAAGGCCGACCCCTTCCCAACCGACGAACATCAAGGGAAGATTTCCCGCTAAAACGAGTACGAGCATCGAAAAGAGGAAGAGATTGAGATACGAAAAGTAGCGGGCGAACCCCTTGTCGTGGGACATGTAACCGACCGAATAAAGATGGATCAGGGAGCCGACCCCTGTCACCACCAAAGAGAGGGTGAGTGAAAGGCGATCGACCTTGAAGGCGACGTGGGCCGCAAAATCATCAAAGGCAATCCAGGTCCAGAGGGGGGCCGTTGAAATCCCTTCAGCAGGATTTTTAGCAAGAGAAAAGAGGAGCAGGGTTAGTCCAAATGCCCCGAGCGGGAGTCCAACCCCGATCAATGAGACCAACGCCTTTGGGACCTCTCTTAAGCCGCTCCGGCAAAGAACCGCAACGATACCGTTTAAGAATGCCCCCAGGAGTGGCAGGAGCGGTAGCAATGCCACAAAGGCAGCCAGCGGCAGACCTAGAACGAGTGATTCCATCGTTACCTAACCTCTCAAAAATTTGAAATGACCCAGATCGATCGTTCCCTGTTTTCTAAAAATGGCTACCACAATCGCAAGCCCTACCGTTGCCTCGGCGGCGGCCAGGGCAATAACAAAAAATGAGATTACCTGACCCTCAAGGAGACCATGAAACCTGGAGAATGCGACGAACGCAAGATTGCTCGCATTCAGCATCAACTCGATTGACATGAGGATGACAATTGCATTTCGGCGTGTGAGCACGCCGGCAACTCCGATGATAAAAAGAAGGGCGGAAAGCATCACGTAATGACCGAGGGTGATCATGCTCTTTTCCTCCCCAAAACGACCGCCCCGATCATTGCAATCAGCAACAGCAGGGAAATCGCCTCAAACGGGACCAGAAACTTTGAGAAGAGGAGCCTTCCAACTTCCTGGACCGATCCATAGTCCTTCGATAGGAACGGAGAGAACGGTTTTGAAATCATTCCTATCTTCAATATCAGGAGAAAACCGAAGTAGCTCGCAAATAGAATTCCCAGGACGGAGGAGTAGGAGAGTTTTAGTCGCAAAAGCTCCTCATGTCCCAGATTAAGAAGCATGATAATGAAGACAAACAGGACCATGACCGCTCCGGCATAAACCAGGACCTGGAGTACTGCCAAAAAGTGGGCTCCGAGCAGGACAAAGAGACAGGCGATTCCAAACAGGGTCAGAATAAGGGCGCAGGCCGATGAGAGTGTGTTTCTAAAGGTGATGACAAAAATAGCGGAAAGAACCGAAAGACCGGCAAAAAGATAGAATAAAATCAACTCCATGCCGGCTGCGGTTCTAACGGTGCTTACGGGACAAATCAAGAAGTAAAAGGGGAGAAAAGGATAACCTTATTCCGACAGGCTCCTAGCTCCTTGAGACGGCAAAATCATCGTAATCACAGGCCGATGGAGAGTGGGTCGCATTGCCGTCGGTCAAGATTCCAAATCCGATTGGATTCGCCCTCGGTTTTTCCTTAAAAATTCTCTGGTAGTCGTTTAAGACATCCACCTTGATCTCCTGCCAGCTGCCGGGCGAACCTCGATTCATCACCACAAAATATGCCTTTCCCGGCTTTTTAACAGCGACGGTTCCTACGGATAAGGAACTGCTCCAGACATATTTCAGGCTGTTGCCGGTGTATCCGCCGAAAACGACGTAGACACCGCAGGCACTGTCATTTTTTGTCGGTTCGGATTCCTTCGCCCCTTGCGGGAGGAGACGGGCCCGCCAACGCCATTGGAAGATCGGGTGTTTTTCCAATTCCCAGTGAAACCGCCGAAAAATCTGGATGGAGATATCTTGGTCATCCTTTCCCGCCAGATAACGATTCCCGTTCTCTTCACGAACCTCATACACCTGCCGTGCCTTCCCCCCCTGAAACGGGAAGGTTCGAAAGTGCCTTGGAAATTTTTGAACGAAGCTGTTCGAAAAATTTTCTATTTGTAAAGGGGCGTTGGGGGGACCTGGATCTCTTTCTTCGGCGGGTAAATTGGAGCAAATTCCGCTCCAAAATGAGAAAGTCAAAAGAACAACAGTCGATTTATTCATAATTCAACCAGACGAAGATGGGTTCCTTATAGAGGGGGTACGGCACCCCTTTTTGAACCGTTTTTAAGGCAGCCTCATCAAAAATCGTTTGACCGGAAGACTGCTCTACCACCAGCTGCGACAAACCACCCTCCCCGTTAATTTGAAATCGAACACCAACCTTTCCGCTCTTTCCCATTTTCTGGGCGAGGTACGGATAATATCGGTTTTTTTCGATTTGTGTACGAATCTTTGCAAGAAGCGGATCCGTACCCTCCGGGCCGGACCCGGTTGGATTTAATACACCTTCACGCCCTGCCTGGAGGGGACCACTTGTTTTATTTCCCCTCCCGCCACTCGTCGACCCACCTTCCGAAGGCCAAGGGGAGGGTGTTCCTCCGGATAAAACAACTTGAATTCGCTCCTCTCCACCGGCGAGCGGAGAGGGGGGAAAATGGAAAAACAGAGAGGCAACAAGGGCCCCACCACAGTGGAGCCCCAAAGAGATAACAATGAATCGAAAGAGTCGAATCAAACTAGGCTGTTGCCGATTCACGAAGCGCCGACCAGGAGCGACTCAACAATGCGAAGCCGCTGAAGAGCGTTGCCGTGTACAGCAGATCTCCGATCAGGGTATTTTGGAAGAACGGGATTGCTGCGATGTAACAGGTGACAAGGCCATCAACTGTTTTTGGATAGAACACCCCAACGAGCCAGACTCCGAGATTGGAGAGCAGAAAGAAGAGAACGGAGCTTACAAGGGCAGCCCCCGTCACGCGGAAAAAGCTCTTCCGCTGTGAGACAAACTGACCGATTGCCACAATGAGCAGAAAGCTTAGATAGACCAGCGGCATCTCCGGATGAAAACCGAGTATGAGATCACTCAGAAACATCGCCACAAGCGGTAAACTATACGCCCACTGTTTCGGAAGGTGAGCTCCTCCGAAGAGGGCGATCGCCGTGATCGGTGCGAAATTCCAGGGATGTGGAATCAGCCGACTCAAGGCAGCCGCGAGGACGATAGCGATGACAGTCAGGATACGAGGTTTCATAATTTTCTCCTTTTCAATCAATTAATGATGAACTCACTTTTCAGTAGCCACCGCCACCGGTGGATCGAGCCTTAAATAACGCCCCAATCTCCTACGTGTTTCAAGGTCATAAACAAAGGTTCCACTATTTTCAAGGGTTGAACCGCGATCGGCCACCATCAAGGTTGACCCAACAGCCAGGTCACCAATAAATCCCCCATCGCTGAAATGCCAAGGTTCTGGATCGAGGACAAGACGATCGACATCAAACGACCGGACTTCAGCCGAATGAGGGGTGAAATCGTCCTGATTGGTGAAATTCAAGGTGAAGAAACCTCGACGACCGCTAATTTCAATATCTCCGGGCGACCCGCTCATGAGGAACCGATTGTACAGTTCTTCATGTCCAATGAAGTAGCCCCCGACAATCCTCGCATTGAGATCAAAAAACCCGACGGCACGACCTTCCGGAGGGAAAAAATTGCCAGCGCAGCTAAAAAAGAGCTCTCCAGTCTCTGCGTGGGCGATGCCGACCGGATTGAGACATTCCGTAAGGGGAAAAACGCGCAGATTATCTTCATCCCCGGTGTAAATTTCCCCTAATTTTCCATCTGTGTTGGCATAATAGTCGGATTGAAGATCCCCCAAGAGGATGAAGAGCGTGCCCCCGACAGCGACCATGTTGCCGGCAAATGAGTGCATATCTCCATCTGGATTCATAAAAGAGGTGAAATCAAATCGATTTGGAGCAATCAGACCGGTTGCAAGATCGATCTTTACCACATCTCCCGAAATGGCTGGGTGGTTCAAGGAGACGTAGGCAAAACCGTCTTTCACGACGACCGCCTGTGGGTTGCTGTTATCCTCGAAGTCGATCTTTTCCACTCCCCCAAAGTTGAAGCAGGAGCTTCCGGTATCCACATCCAGGCACTTCAGGGAATCCTCGCCCCACCGCTGGAGTAGATACGCCTTCCGGCCGTAAAGAAAAACGGTTGAATCGGAGTAGACCGGCATAGACCGTCCATCGACGAATGAAGATCCCTTCTCACTAAATACCAGGGCATTTCCACGTGCGGCGACATAATCGCCCTCGACGACGACCGAGAGTTTTTCGGGAGCGGGCGGTGGATTGACAACTCCTTCATCTTTTTCAACCCCTCCATCATCCCGGGAGCGGTTCCCTCCGCCTCCCACAGGCCCGGTTCCCGGACGGGGTTCGTAATCGTCCTCTGAAAAGATTCCACAGGCCGCCAAGAGACCGGCGGCTGTAGAGGCTATTGCTGTGATGTGACGTGCTTGCATGAATGTCCCCTTTCTAATGTTTGGTTAAGATCTTCAATCTTTTTTTCTAGCGCCTTTTGCCTTCCTAGAATTTCCTTCTCACGAAGATCGCTTTGATCAATAAAATGTTGCTGACGATTTAGATTTTTATACGGGCTTTTGGCGTTGTAGTCCTGGAAGGAGGGGAAGTACTCGAGAAGGCCCCAGTAGTCGAGGCAAAAGGCGAGGTGCGGTTTTATGTGATCTGTATAGATGGGGGTGGAGATATCCCCCCAAAAGAGTTCAAAGAGACGGAGTACCCCATAAAAGAGGACGATACTGGAGATCCTCGGGTGCTCTTCCCAGAATTTCTTGATCGGCGAAAAAAGACTGGGCCACTTGGAGCCGTTTTCAAGTGCCTTGAGACCCTTATGGATCTCTTGGGCCAGTGAATCATCAATGGCTATTTGAGCCAGCGGGAGCGGCAAGGATGTTCTGACAGGATAGGCCCCTGTGCGAGCAAGTTTTAAGCCGACCATGAACATTATGGCCTCCTCCCGTTCACAACCGCCACGGCATCAAGATCAAATCCATTTACAAGGATTGCCTGAAGTCCTGCATCCCGGATCCGGATGTATCGGGCGGAGTTGAGTCCAATCTCGTCTAAATCAAAGGAATCCCCTCCTGCGACCGTTGGATCGGTTGGATCGATCTCATTTTCGTCCGGATTGGCAAAGACCGGGAGGATGCCGGCACAGCCATGATATTCAAGAACCCCAGTGTCACAACAGGGATAAAAAGGCCAATCAGAGACGTCGCATGGGAATTCATAAAAATTCTCCCCATCTTGGGAGAGGGCAACGCGGGCCGGTTCCGCAAAGGAGCGCGTGGTTGGTTGGCGGTTCGGCCCCTCAACAAAAAATGGGTTTTCAAAGACGATCAAATCCGGGCCGTCACCGTTGCAAATCTCATAATCGGTCAACTCAAGGATAATTTCACCGCGGCCGAGATTGACAACGTCATGACCCCCCTGACAGCAACCCTCTCCCTTGGGAGGACCCAAGGCCCGATCCAGATCCTGGTTTTCAGAAAAACCGCGACCCGGAGAGAATGAGACAACACGATCCGCATACGGATCGGCCGTTCGCGGAAGCGGATCACAGTCGACGAACTCTCTTGGCTCTGCAGTTGTCGGGGTGCCAGCCGTTGTTGATTCCGTCGCAGAGGCGGCGGATGGGGTCTCCCGGATCACCAGATAGGTAGAGCCGCTCTTGTTACCCGATGTTGCTCGTATAAAGGTTGCTCCCGTTCCACGGGCCGTGACAAGACCTTTTGTATCAACCGTTGCAATCGTCTCGTCGTCTGATTTCCAAATGACCCCCTCTCCCGCGGATGGAGAGGGTAACGAAGAAGGCTGTTCTAACGTGATTTCTGTCTGGAGTTGCCGTCTCGATCCGATTCCCTCAAGCGCCAGATAGGGCGGTTTGGTAACCACCTTGGTGATCGTCTCCTCATCGGAATTCGACCCGGCTGAGGAGGGGGGAGAGGAGACAGGAGGGGACGGTGTTGTCTGGTTCTGCAGACGAAATTCCTCCCCAAGACAACCCGATAAGAAAAACAATGTTAGAATAAGCAACAACCTCATTTATCTCTCCACAAAAGCAATCGAAGACGGGGCCGCACCGACATTGATCGGCCCTTCCAAAACCGCTCCCGTTGCCGGATCTAAAAACAAGACACCACTCTGTTCGGGGTTTCGATCCCCCACCAGTAAATCCCCCTCATCGCTCACGGCGATCTCCTGAAGATAGGAGCCACTTCGGTACAGCACAGTAAATTCAGAATTCTCCTCATTCATGGAAAAACGGACGATACGATTCTCGGAGTAGTCTGTGGCCCCAACCACCGCGAAACCATGTTCACCGGAAACCTCCAGGTCTCCGAGCCAGCCATCCAGAAACAGATCATCCAGAAAGATCCCCTCGGTCTCAAAAGGTTCGATACGTACCGCCTCCACCCCACCATAAGGGGAGCGGAGATCAAAAAAGTCGGCACAACCGACAAAAATTTTCCCAGTCTTTGGTGAGGTGCTCATGGAGAAGGGGTTACGACATTCCAGCGTCAGGGCGGCATCAATCTGCTCATTTCGGGTATCGAGACGGAGCAGTTTGCCCGGTTGGTCGGGACGGAGCGCCAGATTTCCCGGCAGATCCTGGATAGCGATGTAAAGCTTGTTGTCGATCAATAAGAGGGAGGAGGCGCGCGCAAAACGATCTCCGTCATCCCACGTGAATGGTGTGAGGTCGATTGTCCGAGCGATCGTCCCGGTTGAAAGATCAATGATGAGCAGGTCGTCGACGGTCAATCCCGGCGTCTGATTCTCCTCCGGTTCGTACAGCGTCACATACGCCTTAGAAGCGCTGACGACGGCGATATCTTGCGGATTGGTGGCAAGTCCCGTGGACAACTGAAGAACGGTTTTGAAATCGGAAGGGTCAATGATCTGAATATTGTCGGCCCCTTTCCGGTTGATCACATAAATGAGACCACTGAAGGAGCGAACGGTCGCGTCGCTATGCGTTGTTGTCAAATGGGTTGAAGCGGTTCGGGGCGATTGAAGGGGAATGACGTTGATCGTCCCGGTCGAATCCGTAAAGTTGGCCCCCAGGATGACGGCAACCTTGCCTTGTACGGCAGGCGTCGATTCCGCAGGGGAAGCGACCGGAGGATTTGGCGGTTGATGAGTCAGCTCCGAAATCTCACCACAGCCGATACTTATGAAGAGCGACACAACCCCGATGACCGGGCAGGTGGTACGCTTAAATATTTGCTTCCAACCTTCCATAAAAACTCCGTCCCGGCAGGGGAAATCCGACGACATCAACCACCTGATCACTTAAGATATTTTTTACATCAAAACTGGTTGTGAGCCACTTAACGGGTGAGATTGAAATACCGCTTCCCCACAGAAAACGATTCTCCGTCCTGAGGATGTTCTGGGTATCGAGAAAATTGTTATCGAGATAAGTCAGATCGGTATAGATCTGGGCCATGCGATAGCGATAATGGAGTCGCCCACTTGCCTCATGAACCGGTCGGCCGGGGAGAAATTTCCCCTCCGTGCCCGGAAACCCCGAGGCATCCTTGGCCCTTTGAAAGGTGTAATTCGCGGAAAAGGCTGCCTGTTCGGACAGCGGAATCCGCACATCGGTTTCTACCCCTTGAATCCTTGCCTTGGTCAGATTCTCGGCCCGGGCGGTTAGTTGGGAGGTCTGAAGAAACTGGATCATATCCTCCGTCTGGTTTAGAAAATAGGCGGTCGAGAAGGAGAGCGGGCTTGTTTCCCATGAAAAACCGATATCTCCGTTCCATCCCTTTTCTGGCTGGAGGTCCGGATTTCCCAGGAGACTTCCCCGATCCCCGAATAGCTCGGAGAAGCTCGGGATCCGATAGGCCCTCGCAAAATTCGTCCTCAATACAACGGAAGGCGTTGCATGAAACCGTACTCCCATTTTTCCACTCACGGGATGGAAGTTCGTTTCTCCGGAGGAAAAGTTGTTCAGGATATGTTCGGTTCGCAGCGAAGGATTCAGGATGATTCTCTCCTCCAGAAGGACGATCTCGTCTTCCAGGCCGATCCCAAATTGGTTTCGGAGGCTGTTGACCTCCGGGGTGCTCGAAGAAAAATCCTCCGGCAAAAACTGCTCTCCGCGATAATTCATCACGAGCGTCCCTCGTTGAAACCGACCAATCATCCTCTCAAGACTTGAATCAAACCCATATCCCCAGGTGTTATTACTATTGTCCTGGATTCCGAGTCCGATCTCTCCCTCCTGATCTTTAAACCGTTGTTTTTCAAAATGGAGAAACGGGGCGAGTGACCATTCCTCCTGTTGCCACCGAAGTTGGGTAACGGTTCGTGTTGAAGAAAGGCTTGCCTTCTCCGAGGTCAATGCCCCCAATCCAGGGATTCCACGCTCCTCCCTCAAGAAATTTTCCTGGAACTCGAGCGATCCATTGGCGAGTGAACGTCCCATCTTCAAGAGAAGTTTATGGCGTGTGAGGTCATTATTTTCCCTCTTCTCTGTACGGTCGTCACTGGAATTAAAGGGGGTTCCGTTGTTGTTGAGAAAGGAAAAGTCCCCATCCGTTCGGGTGAGCGAATAGTTGGCCGCGTAATGACTCGATCGTAATTTTTGGGCCTGAAAAATGGAGGTTTCAAGCGTGTTGAAGGAGCCATAAGAGGTGGAGAGTCGGGTTGTGTGACCTTTCTTTAACTCTGCAGAGCGGGTTCGGATCAGAATGGCGCCTCCCAAGGCACTGGTCCCAAGACGTGCCGGTACGGCACCCCGGTAGATTTCAATCCGCTCAATCTCATTGACGGGAATACTTGCCAGGTTGAAATCCCCTCCTTGCACCGTGTTTAAAAGGAGACCGTCCAGATAGACGGCGACCTGTTCAGAGGTGGACCCCCGGATGGAGGCGGTGGCGAAGGTATCAAGACCCCCGTACTGCCGTATCTGGAGTCCAGCGGTCTCCGACAGAACCTCTGGAAGAGAGGTCTTTTGGCCCTGAAGATCTTTTCCCTCAATAATGGTCGTTGAGACCGAAGAGTCGATGGGCGAAGAGGGTGTTGTTGAGGTCGGCTTCTGAACGACGATCTCACCCAGCGAGGTTTTATACCCCTGGGCGGACGCCGATAGACAAACAAAAAACAGCACGGAAACGAAAGACTGTCGTCTCATCCTCTCTCCCTCCTCGGGGAGTCATTACGAAACTATTCATTTGCCGGTAGGTCTCCTGACTTGTGGCTAATTCCTTAGAGGGGCCTTCCCATCCATCTTCGCCAGAGGCGCCGGTGGACAGTGGCCTGATTCCCGCGGCTGTCTAAAAGCCGCCCACTCACAGTGGCGGGACCGTGTTCGATTTACACGAACTTCCCTTGAACCGACGATCTGGCCCTTAAGTAGAGTTGACCAAGGCTGTCAACCCCGAAATTCTAAAAATCACTATTTTTTGTCCAAGCCCCCGTTAAACCTCCAAGGACATGAGGGGAACGCAGCAGATGGCATTTTTCAACAGTCCCAGAAGGGATTGGCAACAAAGGTTTGCAGTTTAGATGAGGGGGTATTAATGGGGGCTTATGAAATACCGACCGTTCGGCCGGACCGGCCTCAACATCTCAGAAATTGGTTTTGGTACCTGGGGAATCGGTGGCACGTGGTGGGGGGGACCCCAAGATCAGGGGGCATTGGCCGCGTTACGGGAGTCACTCGATTTGGGGGTCAATTTTTTTGATACCGCCTACGTTTATGGGGATGGCCATAGCGAAGAGTTGATTGGAAAGGTCGTGAAGGAGAAAAAGGTCCGATCCCAGGTCTATCTTGCAACCAAGGTTCCCCCTAAAAATTGGGGATGGCCGGCGGTTGAGGGAAGCGATGTCACAAAAATTTTCCCCGGCTCCTGGATCCGCCAATGTACCGAACGAAGTCTGAAAAAGCTCCATACTGATTATGTTGACCTTCAGCAGCTCCATGTCTGGGCCCCGAACTGGCTTAGGTCCGGTGATTGGCTTGAAACGCTCCAGAAACTTCAACAAGAGGGGAAGGTTCGGTGGTTTGGGATTTCGATCAACGACCATCAACCCGATTCAGCGCTTGAGCTCGTTCGCTCCGGACTGATTCAGTCGGTCCAGGTCATTTACAACATCTTTGATCAATCACCTGAAAAAAACCTCCTTCCGCTCTGCCGGGAATATAAGGTGGGTGTTATTGTCCGAGTGCCGTTGGACGAAGGGGGGCTTTCTGGCAAGCTGACACCAACAACTCAATTTGCGGAAGGGGACTGGAGGAGGAATTATTTTCGTGGAGACCGCCTTGGAGAAACCTGTGATCGGGTAGAAAAATTAAAAGAATTTCTTGGTGATGAGGAGAAGACAATTTCCGACCTTGCGTTGAAATTCACCCTGGCCCACCCGGCCGTTTCAACAGTGATACCCGGCATGAGACATCCTGAGCATCTGCGTTCCAATTCTGCCGTCTCGGACGGGAAACCGTTATCCGACAAGAGATTGCAAGCCCTCAAACAACACGCCTGGCCGAGGAATTTTTATCTGGATTGATAAAAGACAATAAAATAGTCAATTTGCCTATATTATTGACTAATATAATATAACCTATTAATATATAAATAGAATGGATTATTGCATTAATAAGACTATTTTCAAAAGACGGCTGGTTGAGCTCGGTTTTCGTGGGGTGTCTGATTTTTCCAATAAAACGGGCCTTCATCGGAATACCGTTCAAAATCTTTTGGCGGGGCAAAGTGTTATCTCCTCCTCTTTTTTTAAGGTGGCGTCGACTCTTAGGGCCGATCCGCTAGAATTGATTCAGGCCAAGGCGGATTTGCCCCGTTCGATTAAGGGGGGAGATGAGGTCAAGGGGCTTGTTGGGCAGATCATGAAAGAAGATAAAAAGATGGCGGTTTTTCTTCTGGGCTCCCGGGCCTTGGGTAAGGCCAAGAAGTACTCTGATTGGGATTTAGGTGTCATTCGCTACCCCGAGCCGATTTCAGGCCGGGAGTTTTTACGGCTCAAGGTAAAGGTCGAAGAGTGGAGCGACTCACTCATTCGTACAGTGGACTTGGTCAATTTGAATGTGGCTCCCGAATGGTTTTTGGGAGAGATGCGGTCTCAACCGGTGTTTCTTGCAGGAAATACAGAGGCTGCTGCCTATTTTTTGGGGATTCTTGATGGAATCAAAAAACGAAAAGTTGCTTAAAGCCATTCAGCATCTGGAAGAGGCGTTGTTACAGTACCGTAACAAAAAAACAGAACTTAATTTTCTCACAGTTTCAAAGGCATTTGAGACGCTTGTGGAATACGTTTGGCGTTTATTGAAACGGATTGTGGAGGATGAGGGATTGGAAGCTCCCTCGCCCAAAATGGCTATCAAGCAGGCGGCCAAACTTCATCTGATTTCGGATCCTGAAAAATGGCTCGAAGCGATTGAGGCACGGAATAACAGCGTTCATGATTATTTTGGGATCTCAGAGCAGGAATATTCTGAACTGGCCAAGGAATTTTTGAACTTGGTACGCGGTTCTAAAATTTTTCATTCAGTTGACTAACGGTCAGCCGGAACACAATCGGTCTCAACATGAAGCATCCGGTCGACAGAGTCGTCATACTCCCAGACCATCTCGTTGTGGGCCTCAAAGAATTCCTCAAGAGAGGCATAAGAGTCATCAAAGCGCGGGAGGGCGGTGATGGAGGAGGATTCCGAGGCGTAATCTCCCTCCTGCACGGAGGAGCCGGCGACGTCGTAAGTTCCGCGAAGTCCCCATTTTTTGAGTGATTCCACGGCACGTTCAAGACAACGCCCCACATAGCCGCCTGAGAAGGTGAGCTGTTTTCCTTTGAGCCGTTTGGACACCTCCTCCCGATACGCCTCGATCAGGGTCCCGTCGGCGAACTGCTCAGACTCGATAAAATAGTAGTTCTGGTTCGTGCCAAAAATATCCCTTAAGAGGGCCGTGTATCGTCTCATCGTCTCTCCGGTCCCTTTAAGATAGCGGCCAAGGACAAAAAGGACAGGGGTTCCGCTCTTCTTCATTGCCTCAAGTCGCTTTAGCTCCTGGTAAAGATCGAGCGCCTGGAGGAATTTTCCCTCACGGGCCAATTTCTCAATCACCTTGATGAGCTCGGCCCTCGAGCTTGGGGGGTGACTCTCGATGATTGAGAAGAAGGGGTGGACATGGACAGCGACACTTTTGGCCTCTGATGGAATCCGATCGACAAAATGATGTCGCCCCAGATCCCGCACATATCCTTCGGTTGAGTAATAAAATCGTGCCCGCAGCCTGCTCACAAGATCAGGATCTTTCTGTTCAAGACAGGCACCATCCGCATCGGTCCCGTGGGCGAGAATGAGGTGCCCTATCATCTCCCGTTGATGCGGAGTCAGCGGTGTATCCAACAATGGTAGCGCTTCAAAGGGGCTCTCATTGAGGAACAATGAGACAGGATCGAGCAGGAGATTTTTACGATCACTCCCCATATTGGGAAATCGTTTCAGGAGTGCCATACCGATCCCGCCTGAATGAACGATCGGAACCGATGACAGAAACCAGTCGACGTAGAGATTACTTGCCTCCTCCGAGAGACGGGTGCCTTCAACCGATCGAAGATCGACCCCCCTTGACTTGAGGACCTCCTCAATTTTTTGGCGGGCCCCCTCTGCATCCCACTCCCTTTGGATATCGGTGCTCTCCAGTTCCGAAATAGGATGGAAGAGGGGTAGGCGATCTTGGGAGGGTCGTACAAAAAGCTCAGTACCGATCTGCCAAGTTTCTGTCCAAGTTTCTTGTCCTGAGGCGCTTAGTGTATTCTTGAAATCGGCATCCCAATTTTTCCCAAGGAGTGCCTCGAGCTGTTTTCCAACGACGTCATTATAGTTCCACAGGGTGAGTCCTGAGAGAGGTCTCAATGTTGTAAAGATTTCCTGACCTGTGATCTGGCGATCCCCGTTCCGGTCAAAGAGGTCGGTTACCTCCTTGGATGTCAGGACGCCATCGTTATTGACCTCGTCCGGATGGAGATAGGTGAGTTCCTGGTAGATCCGGACCGCCGTAGGATCCAGATAATATTCAACTTCATTGGCTTTGCCCATCACCCGATATTATCGGTTCGAGGCTTCTTTTAGTTGCGCCACGGGCCCGGTTTGATTATCCTCGCCCTCGTTTATGGGGGCCTACGTTTCACCAGGGGATGTCCACAAGATCTTATCGAAACACCTCCTTGCAGACGGGCTTGAGATCGTCTGTGATCTTGAGAAAAGCCGCGGCTCCTGGATCCATGATGCCAGGAGCGGCCAAAAGTTCCTCGACATGTTCACCTGCTTCGCGATCCTCCCCCTGGGGTTCAATCATCCGTCGCTGGCCGATCCTGATTTTCAAAAGAGGCTTGGTCGTATTGCCGTCAACAAGATCTCCAATTCCGATCTCTACACCGTTGAGATGGCCGAGGCGCTTCAGGCGTTTGACCGGTATGCGATCCCGGACTATCTTCCCCACCTCTTTTTGATCTCCGGCGGGGCGTTGGCCGTTGAAAACGGACTCAAGGCGGCGTTTGACTGGAAGGTTCAGAAGAATTTCAGGAAGGGCCATAAGAGGGATAAAGGGCATCAGGTCATCCATTTCCGTCATGCCTTTCATGGGAGATCCGGATATACCCTGTCGCTGACCAATACGGCGGATCCCAGGAAGTATCAGTATTTTCCGAAATTTGATTGGCCTCGCATTGATCCTCCCGAGATGAGGTTTCCACAGAACGAACAAAATCTGAAGTCGGTGAAGGAGGCTGAAGAACGCGCCTTGGCCCAGATTCAAAAGGCGGCCTTGAACGATCCCGATGATGTCGCCTGCCTGATCCTAGAGCCGATCCTGGGGGAGGGGGGCGACAAGCATTTCCGTCCGGAATTCTTAAAGAGCTTGAGAAGACTTGCGGATCAACACGAGTTTCTCTTAATCTTTGATGAGGTCCAGACCGGAATGGGAATCACCGGGAAGATGTGGGCCCATGAGCATTGGGACGTACGACCGGACCTCATGGTCTTTGGAAAAAAATCACAGATTTGTGGGGTGATGGGGGGGGGGCGACTCGATGAGGTGGAACGGAATGTCTTTGTGGAACCTTCCCGGATCAATTCCACTTTTGGTGGGAGCCTTGTCGATCTCGTCCGATTGGGCAAGATCCTCGAGGTGATGCATGAGGAAAAACTGCTCGACAACGCCAAGGTGGTTGGCCTGCACCTCTTGAAACGGCTTCAGGAACTGGAAGGGGATCTGGATGAGGTGAGCAACGCCCGTGGTTTGGGGCTCATGTGTGCCATTGATCTACCGACACCGGCGCGGCGAGATGAGGTCAAAAAGGAGTGTTATCGGCAAGGGATGATTATCCTCCCGTCCGGTACACATTCAATCCGGTTTCGACCGGCGCTTACCGTTACAAAAAACGAGATTGATCAGGCGGTTTCGATTTTGCGAGAGTCTATTTTAAAGAGTTGAGGAAGGTAAGGTGGGGGCGCAGCAAGCAGCGCCCCTACAAAGTGCGAAGGCAGAAAGAGGCCCATGAAACAATTCATCGAAAAACTCGGGATCAAGGAATCAAACTCCGGTGCCTGCGGCCCCAACGGCTGGCTCAAAAATCCGGGTGGTGCAAAAGTCATCTCCACGACGCCGATTGATGGGACGACTATCGCCTCGGTCCTGCAGGCCTCCCGGAAGGAGTACGACAGGATTGTTCAGGAAGGCGTCGAGGTTTTTAATCGATGGCGGATGCTACCGGCCCCGCAACGTGGTGAGATTGTGCGACAGATTGGAAATAAACTGCGTGAAAAAAAGTCGCTTTTGGGGCGTCTCGTCTCTCTCGAGATGGGAAAGCCGCTCGTCGAGGGGGAGGGAGAGGTCCAGGAGATGATCGACATGGCTGACTTTGCCGTCGGTCTCTCCCGTCAGCTCTATGGCATGACGATGCAAAGTGAAAGGCCGGAACACCGGATGTATGAGCAGTGGCACCCGCTTGGTCCCGTTGGTGTGATCACCGCATTTAATTTTCCCGTTGCCGTATGGGCCTGGAACGCCTTTCTTGCGGCTGTTTGCGGTGATGTGGTCCTCTGGAAGCCATCCCACAAAACGCCACTCTGTGCGGTTGCGGTTCAAAACATCGTGAATGAAGTGATGGCAGGGCATAACTTTATCGGGGTCTTCAATCTCATTATTGGAGAGACACATGAAGTCGGTCAGAGATTATTGGAGGATCGGCGTGTCCCGTTAATCTCCGCGACCGGTTCCTGCCGGATGGGGAAGGTTGTTGGAGAGACGGTGGCCAGGCGATTTGGCCGGAGCCTCCTTGAACTCGGTGGCAACAATGCGATCATTGTCATGAAGGATGCGAACCTTACTATGGCGACCCGGGCGATCCTTTTTGGTGCCGTGGGAACGGCTGGCCAGCGTTGTACGAGTACACGTCGTATTATTATGGAAAAGGGGATCGAGGGGGAGCTGACCAAACGGCTCGTAACGGCTTATCGACAGATCAAGATCGGAAACCCGCTTGATACAAGCGTCCACATGGGACCTCTTGTTGATAACGGCGCGGTTGATCAGATGATGTCGGCGCTTCAGGCGATTGGACAACAAGGGGGGGAGATTATTGCGGGTGGCAAGAGGCTCGAGGGGAGAGAGTACCCCGGTGGCTGTTATGTGGAACCGACCCTCGCCAAGGCAAAGGCGGATATGGCGATCGTGAAGGAGGAGACGTTCGCACCGATCCTCTACCTCATGACAGCGAGTGATATTGAGGAGGCGATCCAGATTCAGAATGATGTTCCACAAGGGTTATCGTCGGCCATTTTTACAAACAGTCTTATGAATGCCGAGACCTTCCTCTGTCATCGCGGTTCTGACTGCGGGATCGCCAATGTGAATATCGGGACGAGTGGTGCCGAGATCGGTGGGGCGTTTGGTGGAGAGAAAGAGACGGGTGGGGGCCGTGAATCGGGCTCAGACTCCTGGAAGCTCTACATGCGACGCCAGACCAACACGATCAATTGGGGGAAAGAGCTCCCGCTCGCCCAAGGGATCAAGTTTGATATTTAAACTCCGATTTTCAAATCCCCCCGTAGGTAATTCAAGGATTACAAATTCCCCCTTTGCTAAAGTGGGGTTCCGCGATGCCCCACTTTGAAAAAGGGGGCAGCGGGCCTCCCCACCCACGGAGGGGAATTTTAAGGTCACACGCCGAAATTTCGCAACTAAGTACCGGGGGGGGGCGATAACAGTAACAGAGTGCAGAGGTGTTGTTTTTAAATTGGAGGAAAATTTTATGAGTAAAGTCAAATGTACCCCTCAAGGGCATCATGGAACGGGAGCTCAAACAGGCTCCTGCGATGCTCAAAGGGCAATCAAACGGGATAGAGTCGTTGATTACAAGGAAAGGATCGCTTACCGAACGGCCCGGTGTGATTCCGGTGATTCGTACAGCTGTGGGGCAAAATCAGCCCTTAAAGTAGAATTAACAGCCCGACACGAGGCAGTGACCGATGCATCAAGATTGAGACCGGGTGATCGGGCAATCCGAGAGAACCGAAATGGTCTCTATACATCCGAAGCCTATAACCGAGGAGTGGTCGTAGCAGACTCAGAAGGTCAGTGCGGGTCTTATACTAACGTCGTTGCCTTCCGCCCCGACAGCTTTGTCGTTCCGGGGGCCTATGAATGTATTTTGCCAAGTACGCTCCAATCTGAGGATCGATTACGACGATCGATTGCAGCTCTCAAAAAGCTCATACCAGAAAAAGATTAACTGATTTTCAGATCCCCCCGTAGGTAATTCAAGGATTACAAATTCCCCCCTTTGCTAAAGTGGGGTTCCGCGATGCCCCACTTTGAAAAAGGGGGGCAGTGATTCTATTTACGATAGTGAAGGGGGGATTTTAACTGTCGTTCCACTATTTGATAAATCTTTTCAACAACGGCCTCTGTCTCTTTTAGTACTTGCCAATTATTAAACCTCAAAGCTTTTAGTCCTAGCCCTGAGAGATCGGCATCCCTTTGTTTATCAACTTCCTTTTGGTTTTCCTCCTGATGCTGTCCACCATCTAGCTCAATAACCACCTGTGCTTTGGGGGCGTAGAAATCGACAATGAAATCAGCAATTGGCTTTTGGCGATAGAATTGAATGTTTAGAATTTGTCCATCACGGATTCGTGACCATAACGCTAGTTCTGCATCTGTCATGTTACTTCTTAGTTTGCGAGACGCGTATTTTAACGATTTGTTGTAGGGAAGCACAAATCCCCCCATAGGTAATTCAAGGATTACAAATTCCCCCCTTTGCTAAAGTGGGGCAGTGATTCTATAGCATTTCAACTTTTAGCGGATACGACTGTACCCGCTAAAAGTTAGAAATACTTATGGTTTATCAACAAAAATATACTAACCAAAAGCTGATCAGCCATATTTACAATCGTGGAGGGGGGATTTCCAACCCCAACTCCTTTAGCTGCTTCTCGCTGACATGAGATGGTGCATCGACCATGAGGTCGGTTCCTTTCTGGGTCTTGGGAAAGGCGATCACATCGCGGATCGAACTGGCGCCCGCCAAGAGCATGATGATCCGGTCGAGCCCGAAGGCGATCCCACCGTGCGGTGGGGCGCCGTATTCCAACGCCTCCAACAGGAACCCGAAGCGATCGACCGCCTCTTCTCGGCTGATCTTGAGGATATCAAAAACCTTTTGTTGGACCTCTTTGGTGTGGATACGGACTGAACCACCGCCGATCTCGTGACCATTCAGCACCAGATCATACGCCTCGGCCCGCGCCTTTTCGGGAGAAGTCTCTAAAAGGGCGACATCTTCTTTTTTGGGGGACGTGAATGGATGATGAACCGCATCGAGCCTCTTCTCCTCTTCATTGTATTGAAACATCGGGAAGTCGATCACCCAGACGAAGTTCCAGAGAGACCTGTTGATCAATCCCAATTTTTCTCCAAGATGCTCACGGAGATTTCCCAACGAATCGTTCACGATCTTCGGTTGATCGGCCGCAAAGAGAACAAGGTCGCCAACTTCCAGATTTAATCTTTCTTGTAATCCGTTCTTCTCATCCTCGGAGAAAAATTTGAGGATCGGGGATTGCCATTCATTCGGCAAGACCTTGATCCAGGCCATTCCCTTGGCGCCGTAGATCTTCACAAACTCGGTCATTGCATCGAGCTCTTTTCGGGAGAGGTCAGCCCCCTTCTTTACGTTGATCCCCTTGATAATTCCCTTCCTGGCGACGACCTCCCCGAAGACCTTAAACTGTGTCTTCTGAAACAATTCAGTCAGATCGACGAGCTCGAGGCCGAATCGGGTATCGGGGGCATCCAGTCCATAACGATTCATCGCCTCCTGATAGCTGATTCGGGGGAACGGCGTCTTGAGCGTGACTCCTGCCGCTCTCCAGAGCGCCACAACAAGTCCCTCCATGATAGGCAGAAATTCGTCCCGGGCAAGGAAACTGGTCTCAATATCAATCTGGGTGAATTCCGGCTGGCGATCGGCGCGAAGGTCTTCATCCCGAAAACAACGGACGACCTGAAAATACCGCTCAAATCCGGAGACCATGAGGAGCTGTTTGAAAAGCTGGGGTGATTGCGGAAGGGCGTAAAATTTTCCCGGTGAAAGACGGGCGGGGACGAGATAATCACGAGCCCCCTCGGGTGTGCTCTTGGTCAGAAAGGGTGTCTCGATCTCCAAAAAACCATTTTCCGAGAGATAACGACGTGTCTCTTGAAGGACCTGATGTCGAAGGCGGATGTTTTTCTGGAGCGGTGTTCTGCGGAGGTCGAGGTAGCGAAACTTGAGTCTCAGATCCTCACTCGTCTCCAGCTTATCTTCAATGGAGAATGGGGGTGTCTTGGAGCGGTTCAGAATTTCAAAATCAGACACCTTGATTTCGATCTCACCGGTCGGGAGTTTTGCGTTGGCCATCCCTTCGGGTCGTGGTTCCACCTTGCCCCGTATCGCCAGCACCCACTCACTGCGGAGATTCTGGCTGAGTTCATGGGCCTTCGCATCGATCTGCGGATTAAAGACGACCTGGGTAATCCCCTCACGATCCCGGAGGTCAACAAAGATCAACCCCCCGTGGTCCCGACGGGTTGCAACCCAACCGGTCAAGACGACCTCTTTTCCGACGTCACCTTTGCGGAGCGCGGCACAGTGGTGGGTTCTCTGCATGACAAAACATCTCCTAAAAATTGTCCCTAATGGCAAGAACGATATTACGGTTGGACCTGAGTTGGTTTGGGAGCCTCTAAGGGCATGATGACGGGCGGGGGATTTGCTGGATCGACAGGTTCGGGAGGCAGGGCGGGTTTTTCCTCCTCCTTTGGGGGAGCCGGTGGAATGTCGCGTGTTAAAGGGAGAGGGACCGGCTTGACGGCGGAGGGCGGAGACTGGAGGACCGCCTCAATTTTCTGTTGCTGTTCAGGAGATGTCGGGGGCGGTGGGGGGGCTGGCTCCGGCTTTTTGGGGGGCGTGGTGGTCTTGATCTTCGGGGCGACCTTCTTCTTCTCGGATTCCATCGTTTGCCATTCAAGGTCTTCTGAATTTTCAGACGGTCCACCAGGTCCCGCAAACAGTTTCGAATGAAACGATGTGAAAAAAATGAGACTGACAATAACGAGGGTCGTTAACTTCATAACTGTCTTTTTATAATCGATGAAAAGGCGTTTCAAGTCAAACGGGACAAATTAAGTTTTTGACTCATGGCGCTTTGAATGATACCTAAGGGATCAATGAAGCGTTGGCTCTGTTTCGCTATTTTTCCCCTTATTTTTTTCTCCTCAAGGGCTGTTTTAGGACGTGACCCCAGTTTTTCGGCGCAGGTTTTTAGACCTTCGCCTTATACCGGTCGCTATTTTCAGCTTTTAGAGAGTGGAACCCTGCCTAAAAGCAGCTTCTCCTTCGGTCTCATGGCGGACTATGCCCATGAACCGGTCATTCTGGAGAGACCTGCCGGCACCAAGTTTCAAAACCTCGTGGCGAAGGAGTTATCGGCCAACCTGACCGGTGCCGTTGGTATCACGGACTGGATGGACGTTGGCCTACTTATACAGACGGCTCCCTATCTCGTTTTTCAGGCGGCAGACACGGTTATCGAGCAGACGCGTCTCCGGATGGGGGACATCCGTCTCAATGCCCGCCTCCGTCTCCTGGATCCCAAGAGTTCTCCCCTTGGCCTCTCTTTTGTGCCGATGGTCACTATTCCGACAGGGAACGGCAACAGCTTCGTGGGCAATAATCAATTTACGGGTGGTGGTCTGCTTGTTCTTGAAAAAAGGGGATTTAATGATCACTTTTCGGTGGCGATGAATGCGGGATATGAGATTCGCGAAAGGGCTGTGCTGACGACGACAGCTGCTGGCGCTCCCCAAACCGTCATTAATGATCTCTTTCTTTATGGCGTTGGGGCCAATCTCTCTCTCCATCCGCGCCTCGATCTCATTGGTGAGATTCGTGGTTTTACCGTTGCCAGCAATTTTTTTGAGGTCCCCCGTCCCGTCGATTACGGCGTGGGGGCAAGGTTCTACACAGCTCCGAACTGGGCGATTACGCTCGGTGGGGGGAGCAGCCTGATCAGCGGGATCGGCAATCCTGTCTTCCGTGCGATGGGTGGTTTGGCCTATGTACCGACGCGTGACGGAGTTCCGCGGCGAGAGCGGAAATCAAAAGATGCCGATGGAGATGGGATTAAAAATAAGAAGGATCGTTGTCCTACCGAGGCAGGCCCTCCGGAAAACGGGGGATGTCCCCTCGAAGCCAAAATCGTGATGACGCCTGAGGAATACCGGATCTTGACGCGGCCGATCCACTTCGCCTTTGAAAAGGCAACGCTTAAGGCCGATGCATTGCCGATCCTTCAGGTGCTTGCGGAGGCGATCAAGACAAAGCCTGAGATCAAGAAACTCTCAATTCAGGGACATACGGATGAGATTGGGCGGACCGTCTTTAATCAGTGGCTCTCAGAGGAACGGGCGTTGACGGTCAAGAAATATCTCGTCCAACAAGGTGTTTCGGAGGGTCGTCTCGAGTCGATCGGATTTGGTGAGACAAAACCGGTTGATCCCAAACACAGCGCCAAGGCCTGGAGGCTTAACCGTCGTGTCGAGTTTGTCTTCGAGGATGTTGACGGGATGCAACTCCCCGATCTGATTCCCCCTTATGGACCGCCGGCGACACTTCCGGAAAAAGGGCCCGTAAAGGTCCCTCCGGTCGACTCCCCCCCTCCGCCTCCAACAACGGAGAAGCTCCCGCCTTCTAGCACTCAAAAATAGACCGCAACCAATGGGGACCGGGACCGATAATCATCGCGTCTCCAAACTAAAGTTTTTTTAAGGAGGGAAATATGGGCGATATTGCTATAAAAGATTCCAAGGCCTACGTTGCGTGGCTTCAAGACGCCTCACGCGCTATTGCCGAATGGAGGGTCACTGACCTTGAGACCGCCTACGCGCGGAGAGGGGCAAAATGTAAACAAGGGGATGATTATAGCTGTGGGGCCCAATCGGCCCTCCAGACCGAGCGGTTAAAAATCGAGGCACAAACGGCACGGATTCAGGCGGTTCAGATTGAAATTGGGGCAAAAGGTTGTCATACAGAAACGGTCTACCAGTTAGAAAATGCGGCGCGCGTATGTGCTGCGGTATTAGAATATAGACATGCGCAACCCTCACTTCATGCAAAACCTTCATTGGTCTCAGGAAAATTTGGTTTGTTGGATTCAAGTGCGCCCCTCTTGGGAAAGGACCAATATCGTTCCGTGAGGGCATTCGATCGATGTTCAAGGCCCGTCGGTTTCCGAATTGAGAGATATAACCCTTTTGATTTATCCTCCTTCCGAACGTTTTCTATGCTTGATGGTTCTCCCAAATTCTTGGATCCGTCCTGTTTTGGGCCAGGCATCCTGGAATCACTGCGGATCTATGGAGAAGGAAGAGGATTATGAATGTAGAGGCTTCTGCCTATTCATCGATCGTCGAGTCGGTACAGCGGTTCTTGGCTTCGATTCCTCAGGAGGCCGATGAGATGGCAACTGTTGAATCGTCGGTCGGTGCCATTCGAGAGGCGGCGGCTCGGGAAAGGGAGGCATTGGAAGCGCTTGGCCGAACCCTCTCGGTTCCTGCCGGAGTCAGTGGTCATGATGTTGGTGAGGCTATTTGGCAATATCGAAGGGCGATGTCGATGGTTGTTGTTTTGGCCGAGTCAAACCCTAAAATGAATGCAAGCTTCCTCCGAAATCAGCCTTCTTGTAGATTGCTCTTGAGGATTTTAGGACAAGACCCCGCCTGTTCCTTAAAACCACCGGCCGCGGATCAGCTTGCGGACGGTCTCAGCTTTCTCATAAGGCTGGCGAAAGACCCAAGGGCGGTCGGCCTGCTAACCATTGTCGCTGGAGTGGCCGTCTATTCGGCGGTTTCTCCAAAATCGGCTTAAAAAATTAACGACTCCCCCGTCATCTCCCTTGGTTTCGAGAGGCCAAGAATTTTGAGGATCGTTGGTGTGACGTCTTTGAGCCCCCCTGTTCTCTTCAGGTGGGCTTGGCGCAGTGATTCATTGATGAGCAGAAACGGAACCGGGTTCGTGGTATGGGCCGTGTGAGGTCCGCCCTTGGTATCGACCATCTCCTCACAGTTTCCATGATCGGCCGTGATCATCACGGTCCCCTGACGATTGAGGATTTCATGGACCAGTCTCCCTAGGCATTCATCAACCACCTCAACCGCCCGAATCGTCGCCCTGAGGTCCCCCGAGTGTCCGACCATATCCGGATTTGCATAGTTCATGATAATAACGGGGCACCCCTCCCGAATCTTTTTTAGGGCCGCCTCTGTTAGCTGATAGGCACTCATCTCCGGTTTTTTGTCATAGGTCGGGACATCCTTAGGTGATGGGATCAAAAGCCTCTCCTCCAGTGGAAATGGTTTCTCGACCCCGCCATTTAAGAAATAAGTCACATGGGCATACTTCTCCGTCTCGGCCGTATGGAACTGTGAAATTTTATGCTCACCGAGGATCTCTGCGAGGATCCTCTTTGGCCTGTTCGGAGGAAAGGCGATCGGTAGGTCAAATAACTTGTCGTACTGGGTCATACAGACGAACACCCCCAGTGGTGGAAATCGGTTTCTGGAGAATCCGTCAAACTGCGGATCTGTCAGTGCCTGCGTTAGCTCCCGTGCCCGGTCAGGACGGAAATTAAAGAAGAGGACGACATCCCCTTCTTGAATCGCATTCCCTTTTCCAAAGACGATCGGCTGGATGAATTCATCCGTGAGATGTTTTTGATAAACCTCTTCGACCGCCTTGAGCGGATCGTTGTGCGCAGAGCCTTTCTTTTCTGTTAACGCCTCATAGGCGATCTGGACCCTCTCCCATCTCTTGTCTCGATCCATCGCGTAATAGCGGCCGATCAACGTGGCAATCTCACCAATGCCGGAGGTTTTCATCTCTCCCTGGAGTCGCCTCAGGTATTCCTGACTGCTCTTGGGCGGGGTATCACGGCCATCCAGAAAACAGTGGACCGAGACCTTTTCCATCTTTTGCATTTTTGCCATCTGGAAAAGGGCAAACAGGTGACGTTCGTGGCTATGCACGCCACCATCGGAGAGAAGTCCCATCAGGTGAACTCGCTTGCCGGTCTCTTTTGCCATTCGAAAGGCGTTTTGAAGGATTGGATTCTCAAAAAAGGAACGATCTTTGATCGACTGGTTGATCCGGCTTAAGTCCTGATTGTTGATCCTCCCCGAACCGATCGTGAGGTGTCCTACCTCGGAATTTCCCATGACTCCCGATGGCAAACCGACCGCCTCTCCCGAGGCCTCCAGTTCGGTGTGAGGGTACTGCTTGAGAAACCGGTTCCAGTTCGGCATCTGCGCCAGGACGGTTGCGTTTCCTTCACGTACATTCCGAACACCAAAACCGTCGAGAATGATCAAAAGAAGGGGATTCATTTTTACTTTAGTTTAAAACGAGCGACAGGGGCATCGCTCCAGAGTTTCTCCAGGGCGTAGAAATTCCGTACCTCTTCGTAGAAGACATGTGCGACGACCTCCCCATAATCGATCAAGATCCAGTGACCTTTTGTATACCCCTCAATCCCGATCGGATGACGGTGACGATGCTTCATCGTCTCCTCGATTCGTTGACAGATCGCCTGGACCTGCCGGTCAGACCGGCCGCTGGCGATGACAAAATAATCGGTCAATGCGGTTAGTTCTCTTAAATCTAAGACCTTGAGGTCGATCGCATGAACATCGCTCGCCGCCTGAGCGATCCATTTTGCCGTCTCTCTCGATGGATTTCTTTTTTTGCTTGAGTTGATTTTTTTATTCACGGATCTGGCCGTTTCCTTTCACAACGAATTTGGTTGTTGTCAATTCCTCAAGACCCATCGGTCCGAAGGCGTGCAGTTTCGTGGTGCTAATCCCCATTTCCGCACCCAATCCAAGCTGGCCGCCGTCGTTGAAGCGGGTCGAGGCGTTCCAAAGAACAACGGAGGAATCAAGGCGTCTTAAAAACTCCGCTGCCGTCTTCCGGTTCTCTGTCACAATCGACTCGGTATGGGATGATCCATATTTCTGAATATGCCTGATAACCTCTTCAAGGCCTGGTACAACACGAACCGCCAAAATAAGATCCAGGTATTCCGCCGACCAATCCTTTTTGGTTGCCTTATTGACGTGAGGGACGATCTTCCGCACCCCGGCATCTCCGCGGATCTCCACACCGGCCTCTTCCATCTTTTTCACGATACGCGGGAGGAAATGGGGGGCGATCTTTTCATGAACCAGCAATGTTTCCATCGCATTGCAGACGCCGGGACGTTGGACCTTGGCATTAAAGGCGATTTTTTCGGCCATCTCCAGGTTGGCCTCTTCATCGACAAAGATATGGCAGACCCCTTTATCATGCTTGAGGACAGGAATTTTGGAGTGTCTTTCAATCCACCGCATCAAACCTTCTCCCCCGCGAGGGATGATCAGATCAATAGTGCCGCTCTGTCGCACAAGACTCTCCATCCCTTGTCTTGCAGTCGTCTCCACAACCTGAATCATATCGGGATTTTTGTTATCCTTCTTGAGAACTCCCTGGAGAATCCTGCCCAAAATCCGATTCGAGAAGAACGCCTCCGATCCTCCTCTCAAGAGGATCGCATTGCCCGATTTAAGGCAGAGACCTGCCGCATCGACCGTCACGTTCGGTCGTGACTCGTAAATCATTCCGATGACACCGAGGGGAATCCTGATCCGGCTGACCTCCAATCGATTCGGGCGTACCCAGGACTTTACTATTTGTCCCACAGGATCCGGGAGCCCACTCACCTCCTGAAGTCTATGGGCCATCTCCTCAATTCTTTTATCGGTTAAGGTCAGGCGATCCGTCAGGGCAGGAGAGAGTTTTTTTTGCCAAGCCTCTTTTAAATCCTTTTGATTCTGTTTATGGATCGTTTCCTTCTGGGCCAAAAGTGCATCCGCCATCTGGAGAAGGAGATAATTTTTCGCTTCCGTCGGCATAATGGCGACCTCCCGTGCCGCCTCTCGTGCCCTTTCCGCCATCCGTTGAATTTTTTTGGCGAGTATCATGTTAACACCAGGTCGTCCCGATGGACTACCTCATCCGGTCCTTTGTAACCCAACCTCTTCTCGATCTCAGATGTCTTCTCTCCTTTAATCTTTTGAATCTCTTGCGAGCTATAAGAGGAGAGTCCCCGGCCGATAACGATTCCTTGAGGGTTGCAAATATCAACGGCATCCCCTTGAACGAAACTTCCTTTAATCTCCTCGATACCGGAGGGAAGGAGGCTCTTTTTCTTGTCAATCAGGGCGTGGCAGGCCCCTTCGTCGAGCAAGAGAGTTCCCCTTGATTGAAGTGTATGGGCAATCCAATGTTTTCGTGCGGTCAGACTGTCACGTTCCGGAAGGAATAACGTTCCTACGGCCTCCGCTGCAAAAATCTTTTGGAGAATTTTCGGATCCTGACCATTGGCAATAATTGTCGGGATTCCATACTCGGCCGCCTTGCGACAGGCCTCCAGCTTGGACCTCATTCCTCCAACCGTCGTGTGGGAGGTCTCCTGGCCTGTTTTTTCAACAAGTGCGGTGTCTACGGATCGGACCAGTGGAATTTGAGTGGCCCCCGCCTCTCTCGTTGGGTTAGCGGTGAAGAGGCCGTCCTGATCTGTCAGGAGGATGAGTAGGTCGGCATCAACCACGTTGGTTGTTAATGCTGCCAGGTTGTCATTGTCACCAAACCGGATCTCTTCGACCGCCACCGTATCATTTTCGTTAATGATCGGTAGTGCCTTCCGCCTTAAAAGTTCAAAAAGGGTATGCTTGGCATTCAAAAACCGGGTGCGATCCTCCAGATCGCTTCGTGTGAGAAGGAGCTGGGCAACGTCGATTTTTGATCGGGCCAGAAGTTTTTGATAACAACTGATCAGAAAAGGCTGCCCAAGCGAGGCACAGGCCTGGAGCTCAGAAATTTTAGAGGGACGTTTCTGAAAGCCCCACCTTTGCATTCCCGAGGCGATAGCACCGGATGAGACCAAAACCAGTTGAAATCCCTTTTTATGGAGACACGAAACACCACGGACCAGTTCGGAGAGTCTCTTGAGAGAAAGGCGACCTGCTTGGTCTTTAAGGACGCTCGACCCTATCTTGATCACCACCCGGCCTGTTTTTTTGATGATCGATTGACGTTGTTGTTCGGTACCCACTTAAGCGAATTTTGCCCATTCTTCCGGGGTGTAGGTTTTTAACGAGAAGGCATGAAGGTCGCCGGAGGCGATCTCCGATTCGAAAACGCCTTTGATCATCCGGTGTTGCTCCAGCATCCTTTTCCCCTCAAAGGCCGGAGAAACCACAATCACCTGCCAATGGTCTTTTGTTCCTGTGAGATCCCGGATCTGGATGGTAGAACCGGGGAAGCTCTGCTGTATTTTTCTTTCAATTTCTGATGGGGTCACGGTACTTTTTTAAGACAATCGACGCACCTTGTCGAGTGGTTTGTCTTGTTTTCATGGGGTGGGCGGGACAAAGATCCTTTTTTGGGCACCTCGAAAAAAGACCCAGATGCAAGGCGCCCGCAAGGACGCGACCGGAGCGTACTTTCGTGGTACGTGAGGACGCGGACGAAGCGGGCAACGCAGCAGATGGGTGGTTTTTTAGAGGTGCCCTAAACAGTTGGGGTTGATGAGTCGGAGGGGAAGTCCCGATCCATGACCGTCTTACGGCCGTCGGCCTGGGCCTTGACAATCGCCTCATCGCACAACTTCTTGATCGCCTCGGAAAGCACGCCGAGGGTGCTGGCGGAGGTACTCATTTGGGATTTATCGCGGATATACTGTTTTATTTTTGAAGCAACAACGAGAAGATCACTCATGAAAGGCTCCTTTCTTTGCTTGAGGTGGACTGATATAACAGGCCTATGGACAAAGGCAAAAGAAATCTGAGGGTACAAAAATTTCTTTCGCAGGCCGGGATGGCATCGCGACGAGAGGCGGAAGGCTGGATTCGGGAAGGGAGGGTTGAGATTCATCGTAAAGGCTTGGCCAGGAGGATCTCCGCACAAATTGGCGAGGTCGTTGATCCGGACGAGGACGGGGTATTTGTTGATGGAGTAAAAATTCGGGAAACCCAAAAACATGTCTACTACCTCTTTCACAAGCCAAAGAATGTCATGGTGACACGAAAGGATCCGGAGAATCGTCCGACGATTTATGATTATCTGAAAGGGATTCCGGAGCGGGTTAATTATGTGGGTCGTCTTGATTTTGATTCGGAGGGGCTCATTCTTCTCACAAACGACGGTACGCTTCATCACCGCCTGACGCATCCTGGGTCCAAGGTGACAAAAAAGTATCAGGTGGAGGTTTCTTGTATGGGGACATCCCTCAAAGACGCGATTTGTCAATTAGCCTCAGGTATCAACATCGGTGATTATGTCACGGCCCCCTGTGAGATCAGAATTTTGAGTCAAGGGTCCAAGAGCACCTGGGTTGAAATGACACTCACGGAGGGGAAACAACGCCAGATTCGACGGATGTGGGACAAGATAGGTTTTCAGACCTTAAGACTGATTCGTGTGGCGATCGGCCCGCTCAACTTAGGAGATCTTTCAAAGGGGAGATATCGAAAATTGGATGATCGAGAGATTCAACTTTTGGAAAAGGGGCCTATTGAGCGGAGTCCTTAAGGAGCTCTAGAATCTTTTCTTCCTGTCCGGTCCTCTCCTCCTTCCTTCGGAGATAAGCTCGATACTCGATGAGTGCCGCATGATGCCGATCATTCTTTGCCCACATCTGTTTGATTTTTTCGATGTTCAAAGGGGATGGAACATACTCCCAGGCCTCAGGATTAAACCGTCCGATATCCCTAGTCAGAAATCGCGTTAAACCTTGAAACGCCTTCTCCTTGTCGTCGGGAGGGGCGTGATCGATCGCCTCAATCTTCACAGAAAGTTTCTTCTGCCAGATTTCCGGAACCCCTTCGTAAACCGGGAAGAGCTCATTGACCATGGCAGAGCCACCAACACTGAAGATATAATCGGCCACGACGCTTGCCCAGTGGGTTGAGCCCAGGGCGGATTGAACCGCCTGTGATGGCCACATCAGGGTGAGGTATCGGAGCTCGTGTGCCTTTTGGCAGTTCTCCCAGTTTTGGCCGTTCATTCTGGAGCTTAAATTGTTCATGGCGGGACCGATAAAGATCCCGTACTTCAAGACCAGTTCAACGGTGCGTGCGGCAATATTGGCGACTCCGGGCTTTCTCGGGAGGTCACCCAGTATGATCCATGGCATAATGAGCCCCATATAGCCCCAGACATTGGCCCCGACGACTCGGCCGGTGTCAATCCCCGTCCACTTACGACCGCTACGATTTTGGTAATAACCTTCCAATATAACATCAAAGAAAAGCATGAGAACGGCTGCTCGTCTAATAACAGAAAGATTTTTTTCAAATCCGTAGAGGAGTCGGATTCCGACGACATTGACCACCAGAATCATTGCCAAAGAGGCACCGATCCCTTTTTGATCCCCGAGGCTTTCACGGATATTTGCCAGGTATTCATGGCTAAAATCCCCCAAAATGTCCAAGCCAATGTAGTGATAACGTGCAACCTTGGTTAAAACAGATTTGGATAATCCACTTTTCCCTGCCAGGTGAGACGTTGGGAGCCCTCCACAGAATCCACCCAGAAAAAAGGCGAGTAGCGCATTTTCAACGATCTCATTGTTTTGTTTTTCCTTTTTTTTGAGGGACATGTCGCAAAGGTCATATCCGAGCCTTGTGGCACCGCTATAGAGACCAATTTGCAGGTAATTTTGCCAGTATTGTGGAGAACGAACGGCATGAACGGCATTTAGGGTAAGCTCTCTAAATTTATTCAAAACGCCTTTTCGGACATCACTAAAGAAAAAAACTCCCCCCAGCAGACCACCACCTCCCCCCAGGATCATCCCCTGGATAGCGGTTATTTTAATCTGGTCGTAGTCAACTTGATAGTCATCAGCGAGTCCAGCCGCACCTGCCTCTGCCAACAAGGTTAGAGCGGCACTTCCGAATCCACCCACGGCAGCTCCGGTGAGCATTCCGGCCAAGGAGCCGAACCAAAACCTTTTTGTTGCTGGCAGTTTTGTAAGCCAGCCCCCGGTTGAGGGAGGTGATCCAACAAAAGAGTCGAGTGAAAGCGTTCTGGAGAGATGAATAGCCGATATCGCCCCTGCCCCCAATGAGACAAGATTCGAAATGCGCTGACCAGTCTCCTGCTTGATCGGTAAATCTGACCTCATCGCTTTCCCAACAACCCTTATCTCGTCATTAGGCCTCGAAATGTTGTCACAACTTTGCGTCGATTTATTCGAAAATAAGGACGGGGGATGGAGGAGGTAGCTCCTCAGGATGAGGGACAAAGCCCCCACGGGAGGGGGGGCAGTAGAGTGAGGAATGAATTATCATAAGCAATATCAATGGGTTATTTTCTTAAAAACAATGAACTGGATGGCAGGGAAATTGCTACATCTATAAGAGAGTAGGAGGGGTTATGGCAGCAACGCCAGGTACACGAGAAATTAGGCAAGCACCAGCGGTTGACCCGAGGATTGCCGAGAGGGTTCAGGCCGAGATTGGCCGATTACGAGCCTCAGGTCGTACGGAAGAGGCGAACCAACTGGCCAGCCAGTACCAGCTAAATCCTTTAGGGACTTACAGGGGGCTGCTTGGGGGCACAAATGCATCGGGGGCTGTCGCCAAAAGGGCGGCATTTTTCGGAGGGGTTACCGATTCTCCAGCCTTGAGAAAACTATATGAAAAGGTGGGAGGGTACCCGGCAGATGCCTTACGGGCGATGCATCAGAATGGTGGCGATGAATACGCCTCTCTTTCAACATTAGCCGGTAATGCCTTGGAGGAATCGATTCGTAACAGCCGTTAGGAGAGATTATGACATTAAGTGAACTACTCTTAAAGTACCCACAACTTAAATTTCTGAAAAACTCTGCCGGCTTCAATGCCCTCCCGAGGGAGAAGCAGGAGTTCGTTATCCAGCTTTTTGATGATGCGATGTTTTGGGTCGATCTGGATCAGAAACCGAACTCCGACGATGGATTCAAATTCCTTGCGGCGAGTTACGGTCTCCAGAATGCCCAGCAGGAAGCCCAGGACAAAGGAATAAAGGGAAAAGAGTTAGAGCAGTTCATTCGTCCCCATCAGGATCTGTACACAATGTTCAATCCCTATTCGGGGAATAGCAACGAACCAAAAAAGAAATAATCAGAACTCCGCAGTCAGGCTTGTTCGGATTCCCCAAACGGAATTGGCCTCGTCATTCACAATCGTGTTCACCTGTGCCGCATTGGTGGGGTTGATCGGATTGTCGGAGCGGACATCATAGGTCTGTCCTGGCAGGAGATAACCGGCGGTCAGATCAAACAAAAGACTGTCGAAGAACCGTGCCTGAAAATTGCCGTCGACCTCGAGACCATACCACTTTTGTTCATTCCTGACATGCGGGAGGTCGCTGATGCCGATCATCTCCGAGAAATTGAGGTCAAAGTTGTTAGCAGGAGCCCAGGCGCTGATCACCTTAAATCCAATCTTTGCAGGGCCTGCCTTTGGGACAAAGGGTGCCAGGTTCAGGTGGTGCCAATAGCCCGCCGTTGAATAGATGGCATTATTGATAAAATTACCCGTTACCGGGACCGCACCAACCAGAACGCGTCCGGGCGTCCCATCCGCATTGGCTTGTGTGACTCTTGGGGAAGAACCAAGCGGGGCATGGAACAGAAGGAGGGCTATCTGATAGTCAGGTCGGAAACCAAATTGGGTGATTTTTGAAGAGAGCGGTTGTGAATCGCCCGAGGCATACCCTCCCTGGAACTTGATCTCACCAAAATCGAAATTTCCCTCAAGTTCAGTAGCTCCCATGTGGACCTGAAGTGTGTTTTGAGTCCCGCTAGCCGGGAGAACAACGGGGCCTCGGGCCCCTGTCGGTAGATTGTTGAACGGGATCGCATCCAGGGCCAACCCACTCGCAATCTTGCCGGTCATGAAGATATACTCCCCCTGCCATTTCCAGGTCCCTCTTTCAAACATGAGATAGAGATCGGCAAAGCTTACGAGCGTGTCGCCATCACGACCTGCTGCCTGCAATTCTCCAAGCTGGTAATTACCTTTTGAGTCGAGGACCGGGTTGCCATTTCCGTCCAGAAGGACGGAACGGGCGGTTGTCGTAGTATTTCCCTCCACACCATTCCGATAGCGTAGCCCCGAGAAAGTTCCGATCTGGAAGCTGTCTCCCTCATAAAGGAGGAGACCCGCAAACTGACGCATATCTTCAGGTGGTGTGGTAATAGCCCCTCCTAACCCGCTGATCCTTGGATCGGTTTGGCGGGTAAAGACGAAATCAGCGGCGGCCCCAATATTGACCGCGCCGGGGCCATCCTTCTCGATTCGGCCAAGCCACATGAACCGGTCAAAGGAGTCTCCAAAATCGGAGTCGAGTGAATTTCCACTGTTTTGAAAGACACCAAGACCCCAGTGGGACGCCTGTCGTCCAATCCGAAATTTGCCACCGGGTGTCATGATATCCATGTAGACCCGGCGTACATTCAGCGCCTTGTTTTCACCCGCCTCCCCTCCTGTTACACCAAGGGCCCCACCGGCCCCTGGAAGCTGGATCGTTCCAACAATAGGTGACAAGAATTCGACCTGCTTTACGCTCTCTGTACCGGCGATGACGTTGTCAAGGATATCGAACTGGGTGTGGATGGAGATGTTGTCATTAACCTTAAGCGTTGGTTCGAGACGAAATCGCTGTTGTGTAAAGAGCATCGTGCCGAAACGGTCATTGTCTCCTAGACCTCCTTGGTCGACTTGGGAGGGCTTTTGAGTGTCGAGGTCGACGTAGGAAACGACTCGGTTGCGGTAATAGCCCGGGATGGAAAGATCAAAGGCAAAAAGGTGGCACGGCAACAGCGATACTAGAAGAAAGAGTATGATAATTTGACGCAACAAGACAACTCCAGTCCCCCCAAGTTTGCGGCATCTTATTGATTTTGAAGAGGGAGTCAAACGAAAGAAAAAGGCGCCTGGTTGGGTAACCAGGCGCCTTTGTAACTAACCTTAAGTCTTAAGTAGACTTACATCATGCCGCCTGGGGGAGGCATCGAAGGGGTTTTTTCCTTCTCCTCCGGGCGCTCAGCAACCATCGCCTCTGTCGTAAGAAGCAGAGAGGCAACACTTGCGGCATTTTGAAGGGCGCAACGGGCGACCTTCGTTGGGTCGATGATTCCTGCCTTCAGGAGGTCTTCAAACCGCCCCTCTTCGGCATTGAACCCGAATGAACCGGTGTTCTTCTTGACCTCTTCAACAATCACCGCTCCCTCATAACCACCATTGTTGGCGATCCAACGGGCTGGCTCTTCAAGGGCACGTCGAACGATATCGATTCCGGATTTCTCATCGTCCGAATTCCCCTTCAACTTCTCCAACGCTGGCAGGCAGCGGATAAGGGCAACACCACCACCGGGGACAATCCCTTCCTCCACCGCGGCACGTGTGGCATGGAGGGCATCTTCTACGCGGGCCTTCTTCTCTTTCATCTCGGTTTCTGTGGCGGCGCCGACATTAATGACGGCAACACCACCAACCAGCTTGGCCAATCTTTCCTGAAGCTTCTCGCGGTCATAGTCGGAAGTCGTCTCTTCAACTTGCGCCCTGATCTGTTTGACACGACCCTCGATGGCGGTCTTTTTGCCGGAACCATCGACGATCGTTGTATTGTCTTTATCGATCGTCACTCTTTTGGCGCGACCGAGGTCTTCGAGTTTGACATCTTCCAGTTTGCGTCCAAGCTCCTCGGCAATGCAGGTTCCGCCGGTCAGGATGCCGATATCCTCCAACATCGCCTTACGACGATCACCAAAGCCGGGGGCCTTGACGGCACAGCACTGCAAAGTTCCACGGAGTTTGTTGACAACCAACGTTGCTAACGCCTCCCCTTCCACATCTTCCGCAATAATCAGGAGGGGACGTCCCGCTCGGGCAATGTTCTCGAGTAGCGGGAGAAGCTCCTTCATGTTGCTGATCTTCTTCTCATTGATCAGGATGTAGGGATTCTCCAAGACACATTCCATTCTCTCTGGATCAGTGACAAAATAAGGGGAGAGGTAACCACGATCAAACTGCATTCCTTCAACGACGTCGAGCGTTGTATCCATCGACTTCGCCTCTTCCACCGTGATGACACCCTCTTTGCCCACTTTCTCCATCGCCTCGGCAATAATCTTGCCGATCGTCTGGTCGTTGTTGGCAGAAATGGTACCAACCTGGGCAATCTCTTTGTGGTCCTTCGTCGGCTTGGAAAGCTTTTTTAGCTCTTCAACCGCCGAGGCAACGGCTTTATCGACACCACGCTTGATCGCCATCGGGTTATGACCTGCGGCCACCATCTTGGCTCCTTCACGATAGATAACCTGAGAAAGAACGGTAGCAGTCGTCGTTCCATCACCAGCGACATCAGAGGTCTTGGAAGCAACCTCTTTTACCATCTGGGCTCCCATGTTTTCAAACTTATCGGCGAGCTCAATCTCTTTGGCGACTGTCACACCATCTTTTGTGATGGTTGGAGATCCGAACGATTTCTCCAAAATGACATTCCGGCCCTTTGGGCCTAACGTTACCTTGACGGCATTCGCCAAGGCATTGACGCCCTTGAGGATCGCCTCACGGGCCTTCTGATCATAGATAATATCTTTTGCTGACATAATTCATTCCTCCTTAAGTGTTTGTTGAATGGTTACTCCACCACGCCTAAAATATCTTCCTCACGCATAATCAGATGTTCTTCACCATCGATCTTAACTTCGGTTCCTGAATACTTGCTGAAGAGAATCTTCTCTCCAACCTTCACGTCCGGGGTCGCAAGCTTTCCGTTATCAAGGACTTTTCCTTTACCAACGGCAACAACCTTCCCCTCCTGCGGCTTCTCCTTGGCTGTATCGGGAATGATAATCCCCCCTTTGGTCATCTCTTCTTCATTGATCCTCTTCACCAAGATCCGGTCCTGGAGAGGGCGAATGTTTTTGACAGTTTTTGCTGACATGTTTTTCTATCCTCCTTCTTTTTATTTTTTCCTTTTATTCCAAACGGTTAAATAACTTATCTCTCAAGGGCGTCGGGAATATAGTCATTGGTGAATGGTTGTCAAGTGGAAGACCGAAAATGTACGGGTCACAGGCAAAATGGGGCTGGAGAAAATAGAAGTTTCAAACTATATCGGCTCGCCCATGGAGATCATCAGTGATGAAACGATCGCCGCCATATCGACCCCACCGGGAAATGGGGCGATTGGCGTTGTTAGAATATCAGGGGATAAGGCCCTGGAAATACTTGAGAAAATATCGATTACTCAGATGGACTATCAATCGATTGAACCGGCAAAATTCTACCTTGGAAAGATTGTTGACCCCACAAAGCAAGCCCCCCTTGATCAAGTAATGATGGTATGGATGAAGGCCCCTAATTCATTTACGGGAGAAGAGCTTGTGGAGATCCATGCCCACGGTAATTATTTGATTTTAGAAGAGATACTGAGAATTGTGGTTCAATCTGGGGCAAGGCTTGCGATGCCGGGGGAATTTACCCGTCGCGCCTTTCAAAACGGCAAGATGGACCTTGTACAGGCGGAGGCGGTTAGTGATCTGATCCACGGCCTGAGTCATAAGGCGATAAAGATTGCCGAACGGCAATTATCCGGGGCGCTTTCAGAAAAAATCCAACTTCTAAAAAACAATTTGACGGTTTTGAGGGCCCAGATGGAGGCGATGATCGATTTTCCGGAGGATGAGGATGTTCAGGTGCTTCAGCACGATGAGATTGGAGAGAGAATAGAATTATTGTCCCGGGAGATTATACAACTCCTGGAAACCTATAATGAAGGGCAGGCGTACACGAAGGGGTTTTCTGTTGCTATTGTTGGCAGACCAAATGTTGGCAAGTCTTCCTTGTTAAATCGCCTGCTGGGAGAAGATCGCTCTATTGTTCATAATCTTCCTGGGACAACACGAGATACCATTGAGGAGATTTGTTATATTGCAGGACTTCCTGTTCGATTTGTTGACACGGCAGGGATTCGAAAAGGTTGTGAGTCGGTTGAAGAGGAAGGGATCAGAAGGACGCGAGAGAAAATCTTTAAGGTGGATCTGGTCTTGGCGTTGTTTGACGTGAGTGAACCATGGACAAAAGAGGATGACGAGGTGCTGGAGGCCGTATCAGGGCGAGAATATCTAACTATTTTTAACAAGCTCGATTTATCCCCGGAGGTCGATCGACCGGGCATCAAAATTTCCGCCAAAACGGGAGAGGGAGTTCCGGCGCTGAAGAGACAGATTTTTTCCCACTTTGTCAAAAACAAAGAGGGATCATCTCTTGAAAATGAAGGGCTGATTCTGACAAACACACGGCATAAGATCGCCTTAGAATTGGCCTTGGAGGCGATGAATCATGTTAAGAAATCAGCGGCCAATAAGATGTCTCTGGAGTTTCTTGCCGCCGATCTTCTGATTGCAACAAATCAGTTGGCCGAGATCACAGGCGAAATCACAAATGACGATCTGTTGAACGAGATCTTCTCAAAATTTTGCATCGGAAAATAAAGCCCTTAAGTCCTATTTGGAGTGGACCCCGATTAAAAGGCCACTCGTAAAAAGAACCCCGACAAAAGAGGCCAGAACGGTGGCACTACCCGGGCGACCTCTCAAGGAGGTAAAAACAGAGCTTGTCCATTGAAGACGCGGGTCGTCCTGCCCCAGATGATCCGCCGCATAAAAGACACCGCGAACCATTCGTTCAACCAGATCATCAATCTCACCGACAGGAAGCTCCAGCGGAGACCGGCTAAAGGCGACGCAGGACGCAAAATGCCGCAGCTCCTTTTTGGCGATCATCGTTCCGGCGGTTTGATGGTAGACAGTTCTTGCAACGTGCATCTCGGGATAGAGATACCGTCGGTCTGAAGGGAGTTGCGGCAGATGCTCCATCATGAGGCGAGCGGCCACACCCGGTTTCACTTCGGCAGTGACGCGAACCGCCTCTAACCTACCGTCAGCCAGTCTTAAAGGGGCTACACAGATCACCTTTCCCCCTTCGTTCGTCAGAGAGTCGGGGGTTGGTAAATGGAGCTCCTGGAGAAGTGCGGTGACAAGGCTTGAGGCTGATATTTCCATCATGGTATCGTCTCTCGGCCACCTGTTCGCTACGATCCGGAAACTGTTGTCCTAATTTCCGACCAAAATTCAATTAATGTACCTTTTACGGGTACGGCGCATACCGAGGCAATTATCTTCCATCGGTTGGTGGCGACAATCTCCAAACTAACGAATCAATCGGGGGCTCGCAGGGGGGATTGGTTGCCGGGTCGCAATGGAGTGCTGTTGGCATCTCGTCTGTAAGAGAAAGGCGCAAAAACCGGCCCTGTTCCTCAAGGAGCAGCATTTCACCCCCTTCTTCACTCAAGGGAAATATGAGACGAGAGGCATCAGAAACATCGGCAATGAGAAAGGTCATCCTCTCATAAGGGATGGAATAAAAACCGAAGAATAAATAGATTCCGCCCTGTTCCCAACCTCGAAACGGACCCAGGCCGGTGAGAAATACCTCTTGGGACAATGGGTTGGGGAGGATCCCTTCAAGTTGGATATCGAGGTGGTTGGTATAAAGGGTGTCGTCAACAACCGCCTCTGCCTCAAGTGAAATGATGGAGCCAAACCGTTTCCGTGCCTGCTCTACGAGACGCTCGGATTCTTCCTTAAAATCCCTGATGAAAGGGGGAATCTCGGTCTTCTTTTCGGGTGGATCAGTTTCGGGGGCCCCCTCTTTTTTTGGATTCTCTGGAATCTCCCCCTTCTCTCTGCAGGAGAGAAGACTCATGGAACCTGCCAAAACGATCAAAAGGGGATAGCGGGAACGGATCACACAGCGTGGATCGCCAATCGCCTGGCATTGTTGCGTTTAAAACCCGGTACCTCTGAAGAGAAGATAAAGTCCTGTCACGAACAGGTTGACGAGCGAGAGCGGCAACATCCCCTTCCACCCAAATCCCATGAGTTGGTCATAGCGGAATCTTGGGACGGTCCAGCGGACCCAGACGAAAAAGAAACAGAAGAGGGCGACTTTGATCAAAAAGGTGATCACCTGGCAGATTGCTGCAAAGACCGGGGGATACCAGTTGGGCAGAACCGGTAACCCCACGAGAAAGAGAAAGGCGATCACCGCTGCCCCCACCAATAAGGCAGGGACCCCAAAGGTCAGCACCTCAAAATCTCGAAGATCGCCGTATTTATGAGGACGAAACTGAATCACGAGCAGCAAACCTCCTAAAACAGATAAAACACCAAGGCCCAAAAGAAGAACTCGGGTCAGGAAAGGGGCCCCCTCGATTAAATCGGCCGTTGAAAGAAATGGGACCTGCCACCCTCCAAAGAAGAGGGAGACAATCACGGCCGACCCGACCACCATCGCCGCATACTCGGCCATAAAGAAGAGGGCGAACTTCATGCTTGAATATTCGACATGAAAACCGGCTACGAGTTCCGATTCTCCCTCGGGGAGATCAAACGGGGTCCGGTTTGTCTCGGCAAAGATTGCTACTGTGAAGAGGAGGAAGGCGAGCGGTTGCCGAACAACAAACCAGTGCCAAGGCAAATTTCCCTGTTCCTGAACAATCTGCTGAAGGCTGAGCGACTCCGCCACCATGAAGAGACTCATAATGGAGAGCCCCATCGAGATCTCATAACTAACCATCTGGGAAGAGGCCCGGAGTCCCCCCAAAAAGGAATACTTGTTGTTGGAGGACCAGCCGGCGAGCATGATGCCGTAGACCGCGAGTGACGAGAACGCAAAGAGGTAGAGGATCCCGACGTTCAAATCGGCAATCTGGAGAGAAAAGGCGGTTTCACCGATCCGGACAAGGTCCCCAAAAGGAATGACCGCCGTTGTGACAATGTAGACAAACATGATGATCAGGGGGGATAAGACAAAGTAAAACCGGTTGGCACCGGCCGGGATGAACTCCTCCTTACACAGCAGCTTGATCACATCCGCAAGGTTGTGGATAATCCCACCAAGACGGATCCCAAAGATCTGTGCTCGATTGGGTCCACGGCGATCCTGGATATAAGCAGCCCCCTTTCTCTCAAACCAGATCAACAGGGGGATGAAATTAAGAACGATGACGGGGATGAAAACAACCTTGGCGATGTTGGCTACGATTTCCACAGCTTCTGTACCTCGGCAAAAATCTCACTCGCCTGCTTCGCCTCTCCCGGAGGCGGAAAGGCGGGGTTAATTTTTTGAACCATTCCTTGCCGATTTGTAAAAGTCCCCTCGGACTCCGCCCAGGTTGCGACCGGCAGGATCAAGTCGGCATATTCGTACTCCGGCCGCTGATGGCTCGTGAGCAGGATTACCTTCCTGTTACGTTCTAACGAGAGCGCCCGGATGGACGATTCCGGCAATCCACCCAGAATAACAAATCCCTGGTATTTACGATCGGCGGTGATCGGTTTCATCCCCAAGGCGGTGACACCGGCACGGTTCGGATTTTTATCGGCCGAGATGAGGAAGTCATCCTGGCTGGGATTTGAAACCTCTTTCGCGTGAAAATAAAAATCTTTTACACCGATCGCCATAAGACAATCGATTAACGCCTTGTTCTCTTCATTCGTGAATTCCGCCGAACCGATACCGACAACCGATGCCGGCGACAAGCCGCTCAGTAATTCCTTGAATCGCCTTACCGCCTCCTTCATGCGGATGATCTGAAGACCCTTTTCTGATCGGAAATAGGGACTCCGCAACCGGCTTTCCTCGTTAATAGGCTTGTAGGTCAGTCTCCCCTCATCACACATCCAGAGCTGATTGACCGCCTCCTTCTCACGTGGCTTGAGACGGTAAATGACCCCCTTGTTGTGATCGATCTTGATGTTACAACCGGTGGAACAGCCGGGGCAGATCGAATCGGTTGACTTGAGGAACCAGACCCGTTGCTTGAAACGAAAATCGGTACTCGTGAGTGCCCCCACGGGACAGAGATCAACGGTATTCACAGAATAAGGATTGTCCAGTTCGCGGCCGGGATAAGTGGTCAATTCGGTGTGATTTCCGCGTTCTGTAAAGCAAAGCTCGTTGGTTTTGCTGATCTCATCGCAGAAACGAATGCAACGTGAACAGAGGATGCATCGTTCCATATCGAGTTTGACATACGGCCCGAGCGGGACTGCCTTCTCCTTATGGACCTTCTCCTCTGTCATACGGGAAGGTTTGAGGTCATGACTCATGTAGTATTTCTGGAGCTTGCATTCCCCCGCCTGATCACAGACGGGGCAATCGATCGGGTGATTGACGAGGATAAATTCAAGCACTGCCTGCCTCGCCTCGAGGACCTTGGGACTCTTGGTCTTGACAACCATCCCCTCCTGCACCTTGGTGTTGCAAGCGATCTGGAGCTTTGGCATCTTTTCGATCTCAACCATGCAGATCCGGCAATTGCCGGCAACGGACAGCTTCCGATGGTAACAGTAATGGGGGACCGATGAGCCGGCAAGCTTTGCCGCCTCAATGACGTTCACGCCATCGGGGGCATTGATCTCCTTGCCATCGACCGTGATTTTTGGCACGAGGGAGAGATACCAACCGGCTTTTACTGGCGTCAACTTGAAAAGCCGGATGAATTCGGTGCGGAGTGAACCAACCATGGACAAGCTAACGATCAAAAATTACGGCTCAGGGGAATTAATTCTCTCTAACTCTGACAACCATTCCCTGAAACTCTCCCACGAACAGGCGAATCGCCTCATCCTGTTTGCACGCATGCATACCGTGGAGGAGTTTGTGGCACAACTTCCGAAGCTGTTGTCCGATCACAAAATCGTGAGTCAGATGAGAGATTTTTTTGACAAGGCAACAACCTCTTCCGAACGCTGGAACATCAAGGAAAAATTTGCCCGACTTGTTACGATGGTCAAGGGGTATCAACCGTCTCACCCCGACAAGGTGATTGAGGAGATCATAGTTCCATGAATATTTCGGCCATTGCGAGACAACTTCATCGTGCCTCTGTTGTAATCGATCTCCATGCCGATACCACGATCCCGATGAAATGGGTGCGGTATCAAGTCGGCAAACGGCATCGACCGGGCCTCCCGGGCAAGTTTGGTTTCTTTCACTGTGATATCCCTCGCTGGAGGGAGGGGGGATACAAGGGGCAGTTTTTGGGGCTTGGGACTTTTCCCTATCCGGAAAAGGGGTGTACCAACTCCTGTCTCAGACAGGCGGAGATGATCCGGGAGGCGTGTCTCAGGCACCCGGAGGATCTTGTTCACGTGACTTCCGCCGAAGAGCTGCGAATGGCTGCCCGGGATGGAAGGGTAGCGATCCTCATGGGGGTGGAGGGGGGACACAACCTTGAGGCGGATGCTCACAACGTGAGACGATTCCACGAGGCGGGGGTCCGTTACATCGGCCTCACCCACTTCTCTAAAAATCGGGTAGGCCCCCCTTCGGGTGGATATGGGGCAAGTCGGGAGGCCCCACTCACCGACTTTGGTCGTGATCTGATCACAGAAATGAACCGATTGGGGATGATGGTGGACCTTGCCCATGTCGGACGGCAGGCCTTTTTACAGGCGGCTCGTTTCTCGACTAAACCGGTTATTGTGAGTCACACCGGTATCTCTGGGGCGCGCCCCCTCTGGCGCAACCTCGATGATGAACAGATCAGGGCGGTTGCGGAGACTGATGGGGTGATCGGGATCATCTTTGCCTGGCGCTACATCTGCATGGGGAGGAAGGGAGATCTTGCCGATCTTCTCCCCCATTTTGAACATGTACGAAGATTACTCGGTGGGGCTCGCCATCTCGCCTTGGGAAGCGATTTTGATGGGGCGATCGTTCCCGTTCGTGGACTGGAAGATGCCTCACACCTGCCGGCGGTTACCCAAATGCTCCTCGATGCGAAATGGTCCGAGCAGGATATTCGAGGGGTTCTTGGGGAAAACGTTCTAAGGGTGCTCAAGGCAGTTACGAGCTGAAACTTTTGATCGCTTAAATCTTTCAGAGGTGAAATATTTTTTGGAGATCCGGTTTCGATTGTCTCTACAAACGGAAGAAGTTCCTCAAAGTGTCCTCCCAACTGCTTGGGCGATTTTGCTCAGTTTTTCCATCAACTCCTCAAATCGTTTGAAGGTGAGGGACTGACCGCCGTCGGAGAGGGCAACCTCCGGATTGGGGTGGACCTCCACCATGATGCCATCGGCCCCCGCCGCAATTCCGGCCAACGCCATCGGGATGACATAAGACCAGTTCCCTGTGCCATGGGAGGGATCAACAACAATCGGCAGGTGGGTTTGTCCCTTCACAACCGGGATCGCGTTGAGATCGAGTGTATTGCGGGTCGAGGTTTCGAAGGTCCGTATGCCACGCTCGCAAAGGATCACCCTGGAGTTGCCACCGGTCAGGATATACTCGGCCGAGAGAAGCCACTCGCGGATCGTCGTTGACATCCCCCGCTTCAGAAAAACCGGTTTTTTCAGCTTTCCGAGTTCCTTGAGGAGCGAAAAGTTTTGGACGTTTCGTGCCCCTACTTGAAGGACATCGGCATAGCGATCGACCAACTCAACATCTTCCGGTCCCATCACCTCGGTGATGATCGGAAGCCCGGTCTCTTTTCTCGCCTTGGCCAGTATCTTCAGACCCTCCTCCTCTAATCCCTGAAACTCGTACGGAGAGGTCCGCGGCTTAAAGGCGCCGCCTCGAAGGAGCTGGGCCCCCGCCTTTTTGACGGCCCGGGCTGTCTCCATGAGTTGCGTCTCACTCTCCACAGAGCAGGGACCCGCCATGACACAAATCTGCTTTCCACCGACTGAAATGGTGTCAGTCACCTTAATGACGGATGGCTCTTTGCGGGTCTCCCGGCTGGCGAGCTTGTACGGCTTTGAAATCGGGACAACGGAATCGACCCCATCCAGACTCTGAAGGTCGTAAAGGTCCGATTTTTTCTTCTCATGCCCGATACAGGCGATGACGATCCGATCCTCGCCATGAATAACGTGAGGTTTGAACCCGAGCTTTGTGACCCCTTGCGTGACGGCGTCGACTTGTCTCTTGGCCGCGCCGACCTTCATGACCACAATCATGGGCGGCAGTTTGTAGCGTTTAGTGAAAAGTGTCTACCTAAAAATCAAGGAGGAACTCGGCCTTGATCTTGCGGACCTCCTGGAGCTGCCAGGAAAAATCCGATTTCCACCATGCCTTTTTTTCATCCCTTAAGATCGCCTCATTCAATAAATTTTCTATCTTCTGCATTCGTCTCTTCGCTTGTTCCCTCTTCCACTCATCCGGGCTGTAACGATAGCCCTGAGCCAGCTCCTTGTATTTTTGATAAACGACCTGATTATTCTGAAGCAATGTTTCGCTGATAATCGTTATCGGATGCGTGACGATACTGTAGAAAAAAATCGGCATCGGTTTTGTTGTGATCATCGACCAGGCGCCGTAACCGAGCAGTTTGGGAATCGGCTTCACTGTATCAACGGACGCTGAACTGATAATATAGGCCGGGCTGGTAAATGCTTGCGCCCATCGGCAGAGTACCGACGTTAAAAAGGCGACCGACGCGCCGGCGACGAAGAGAGAAGACATATAACCGATGCGCGGTTTTTCGAAGATCGTTCGAACAATTTTCCCGACGGTTATCTTCTGCCCGCCGCGGTTGACATACATGACCGCGGTTCGAATACGATCCAGATCGTCAATAACGGGGAAAAACGATTTTATCCAATTGGAGCGTGCGCTCCTTCCGATTTTATCAAAGAGTACTTCCGCCAACTGACCCATGACGGCCATTCCGGAGAAGGCCATCGGCGTTAGCAAGGCCCGCATCCCCCACTCGGAAGAGAATAGATTAAAAGAGAAATCCTCAGGCTCCACCTGGTAGCTTCCCCTCAGTCGGGAATGTCCAAGCCAATCCGGCAAAAATCTTCCGAGGCAGTAAGATAAAGAGTAGAGCGCCATCCAACCGAGCGTTGCCTTTTTGGAAAGAATTTTTGCAAAACCCGGGACATCCTCAAGCATTCTTCTTCCATAATATGCAGTGATCGCAAACCCCGGAACGATCATCGCCAAGGCCGCCCCCTTATTAAGAAAGTCACGATACCCGCCGATCGTTCCAAAGCCGGGCTCCGCGACACAGCGGGCGTGGTAAACCTCGTTTTTAAACTGATTTGTGTCGCCGGTTTTGAAGTAGTTGGCCAGTTTATGGCCGCCATTCACCAATTCGTCCGGAGAACTAAGCAGTTTATATTTGGAAACGGCAAGGACTGTCCCCAAATAACCGACCGCCACGACCTTCCCCCATGGGGAGAAGGAAAGCGGCTTTAAGATGTGGCTTTTGTAGCTGACGCGCAACGAATCCCCCAACTGTGTTACCGGCTAGATCGTTTATTTGTCATAAAAGGTGCTAGTGATCACCGTCCTATTAAGGGTGTGTTGAAAAATGGCTTCATTTCTAAAGTTGCCACCAGGATTTGCTTGGAGTAAGCACCCCCTCATGCACCTCAAAAAAGAAGAGATCGCCCGGCTGGCGCATCAGATTGGCGAAAATCTCAAAAAAAGCGGGGTTGTCTTCAAGGTGGAGGAGAGACGGATCGTTGAAAAGGTCGAGACGGTGATTCAAAAGAATGTTGATGACGAACACCGGATTGAAGACGAGGTCAAAAAGCTCATGGAGCAGTATCGTGCCCAGATTGCCACGGGTTCGGTTGACCCTCAAAAGGTTTATATGATGATCAAGAAGCAGGTCGCAAAGGACAGAAAATTCATTTTATGAAGCCGTCTGATGATCGCATCAACCACGTTGCCCATTTGATCCACGACCGGCTCTACCACGAGGATTTTGTTGATTACCCCGATGAAGATAAGGCCCTTCGGGAGATCAAAAAGACCCTTATTCATTTTTTTCAGGTCGATGAAGAGGCGGATCAGGCGGCACAGGAAAAGATCGCCTCGCTGAAGAGGGAGGTTTTACCCGGGAGCCGCGAGTGGGAGGTTCTCTACCGGAAGTATTTCGAGGAGGAATTGGCCAAGAGGGGGCGGGGATGAGGGAGCATTGGGATTGACGGTGCAGGAGGAGGCTGTATAAAGCGTCTCCTCAAGGAGATTCAGTATGACAGTCAGGGTCGGTATCAACGGACTTGGACGGATCGGTAAGGGGATTGTCAGCGCCTGGGTGGAGAGAAATTTTGAGGGGGCCGAGATTGTCATGATCAATGACAAGACGGAGGCGGCCCATTTTGCCCATCTTCTGAAGTACGATTCCGTTCACGGCCACCTTCACGCCGACCTTCGTGCGGATGGAAATGTCCTTGTGATTGGTGGCTCGAAGAGGATTCTCCTCTGTTCCCACAAGTCTCCGGCTGAAATCCCGTGGGGAGAACAGGGGGTTGATGTCGTCCTGGAGTGTACGGGAAAATTCACCGACAAGAGTGAGGCAGAAAAACACCTGCACAATGGCGTTAAAAAGGTGATTATTTCGGCGCCTGCCAAGAATCCTGATGCCACCTTTGTTATCGGTGTTAATGAAAAGGAGTATGATCCTTCCAGGCACCATGTCGTTTCCAACGCCTCTTGTACGACGAACTGTCTTGCCCCTGTCGCCAAAATACTCAACGATTTTCTGGGGATTGAACGTGGTTTCATGACGACGATCCATTCGTATACGAATGATCAGAACATTTTAGACAAATATCACAAGGATCTGCGTCGGGCTCGGGCTGGTAACCTTTCGATGATTCCAACAACGACGGGGGCCGCCAAAGCGATCGGCGCGGTGATTCCGGAGCTCTCCGGAAAATTTGATGGTCTGGCGGTTCGGGTCCCGACGGCCAATGTTTCCATTGTTGATCTCGTGGTCAATGTCAAAAAAGAGACAACCGTTGAGGAGGTGAACGGGCTCTTCCGTGAGATGGAAATAGGTCGTTACCGCGGTATTCTCTCCACCTCCAGGGCGCCGCTCGTTTCGATCGATTTTAATGGTTCTTGGGATTCGGCGATTGTCGACCTGCCGCTGACCAACGTGAACGGCGGACGGATGGTCAAGGTAATGGTTTGGTATGACAACGAGACCGGGTTTAGCCACCGGATGCTCGATTTGGCGATCATGATCGGAGAGCGTCTTTCCTAGATGGGGCTCAAGATTTTACAGGATTTGAATGTTAGGGGACGGTCTGTTTTTCTTCGTGTTGATTTCAATGTCCCGCTCACCCAAGAGGGCAAAATCCTGGATGACACGCGGATCCAGGAGGCGTTGCCAACGATCCGCTATCTTTTGGGGCAGCAGGCCCGTCTGGTTCTCGCTTCGCATCTAGGACGCCCGAAGGGGAGGCATGATCCCCAGCAGAGCCTGCTTCCGGTTGGCGAACACCTCTCTGAAATTTTAAAGCAGGAGGTCATTTTTCCGGAGGATTGTATTGGGGATGCCGTCAAGAAGCTCATTCATGACATAAGAGAGGGTCAAATTCTTCTCCTGGAGAATCTCCGGTTTCATCCCGAAGAGGAACAAAATGACCCTGAATTTTCCAAAAAACTCGCCTCCCTCGCAGAGGTTTACATTACCGATGCCTTTGGCTCCCTCCATCGGGCCCATGCCTCGACGGTCGGGATGACCTCCTATTTCAAGGAGAAGGGAATCGGCCTTCTGGTCCAAAAAGAGTTGGAGATTCTTCAGAAAATACTGAAGTCACCCGAGCGTCCGTTTTATGCGGTCCTTGGTGGGGCCAAGGTTTCTGACAAGATCGGTGTCATTGAAAATCTTCTGGGACGCATTGATGGCCTCTTTTTGGGAGGGGCCCTTGCCTACACCTTTCTAAAGGCACGGGGAGAATCGATTGGCCGCTCCCGATTTGAAGAGGAGAAGCTTTATTTTGCCAAGAAGGTTCTCAAGTTGGCCGAAGAAAAAGGGATTGCCGTTTATCTGCCGATCGATCATAAGGTGGTGACCGAAATCCAGGTTGGAGGGCAATCAGAGTTTCAGGTTGTCCGTTTGATCCCTCCCGACAAGATAGGAGTCGATATTGGGCCAGCCACGATCCAAAAATATCAGGAGAGACTCGCAAAGGGGCGTACAATATTTTGGAACGGCCCCATGGGGATCTTTGAGGAGCCTCTTTTTGCGGAAGGGACACGCCAAATCGCCGCGTCGATCGCCAAGCCCGGTATCACGTCTGTCGTGGGGGGGGGGGAGAGTGTCACTGCCTGTCGCCAAGCGGGCGTCGGAGAGCAGATAACCCATCTCTCAACGGGTGGTGGAGCGATGCTGGAGTTTGTTGAGGGGAAGCTGTTACCCGGCCTCAAGGCATTGGAGAGTTAGGCATGAACCGTTTGATTATTGTTGCTAATTGGAAAATGAATGGGACGGTGTCGGAGACTCTCAAGATGATTACCGAGTTGAGTCACCGTCTTGAGAAGCAAACGATTGCCGAAGTGGTGATCGCCCCGCCGTTCACATCGCTTTATTCGGCGCAAATTGTCCTGCAGGAGACGAGCTTCAAGCTGGCGGCCCAAAATTGCCACTGGGAGCATGAAGGGGCTTACACCGGAGAGGTTTCACCCGATTTCTTGAGAGAGATCGGGTGCAGTCACGTCATTGTGGGACATTCGGAGAGAAGACGCTATTTTGGCGAGACCGATGAGATGGTGGGACGAAAGATCCAGACCGCGCTTGCCTCTGAACTGACCCCGATCTTTTGTATTGGTGAGACAAAAGAGGAACGATCCAGTGGAAGGACCGAGGCTGTTCTGGAGCAACAGATCAAAAAGGGGCTTCAGGGTCTTCCGATGGGGGATATCAAAGATTTGATTATTGCTTATGAGCCGGTTTGGGCGATTGGCACCGGAGAGACGGCAGCCCAGGAGCAGATTGAGAAAGAGCATAGTTACATCCGCAATCTTATTGCTCGGGCCTACGATGCCCCGACGGCGAACAGGATCCCACTTCTTTACGGGGGAAGTGTGAACAGTGACAACATCAAGAAGATTGTTGAGACGCGGAACGTTGACGGTGTTCTGGTGGGAGGGGCGAGTCTTTCACTTGAAAAATTTGTCAAAATGATCCGGCTCGCGGAATCGAGGGAGGTTCACTGATGCATCTTGTCTTGACGATTTTACACTTCATTCTCTGTTTTATCTTGATCGGCGTTATCCTTCTCCAGGCTGGCAAAGGGGCCGATATCGGGGCTGCCTTTGGTGCTGGTGGTTCACAAACCGTCTTTGGTCCGCGCGGGGCGACCACTTTCCTAAGCAAGATGACAGCGGCCGTTGCCATCCTCTTTCTGTTGACCTCTATCACACTGGCTCGCATGGCAAGACAGGGACCGGGTGGAAGTGTGCTGGAAAAGTATCCGGCCAAGACCGAGGTTCAGACTCCACAGACTGCCCCTCAGGAAGCTCCTTCGGCGAATGTTCCTCAACCGACGGATTCCAATGAAAAGAAATAATTACGGTTGGTGATTTTGTGCCGGGGGCGGGACTCGAACCCGCACGGATTGCTCCATACGCCCCTCAAACGTACGTGTCTGCCAATTCCACCACCCCGGCCAGAATTAGATTCACTTTATCTGTTAGAGGGGTTTTCTTGTCAACGTTGGCCTTCAAAACCCCCCAAACCGCTAATCCTTCCGATACTCGAGTCGAATAATGATTTTTTTAGTCTCACCAGCGACGAGGTCGAATTTTGACTTCTTGAAACTCGGAGCCTTCAACGTTACCTTCTGATCATTTGAAAAACCAACTCCCTCTTTTGGAAATCCGAGGCCGGTACGGTCAACCTTTCTGTTGGCATTGACGTCGTGGAGGACGGAGACCGCATAGTCGTCCGGAGGGAGACCTTCGAAGTTGAAGGTTAAACTACCTTCTCCTTTTTCATAGGGGATCCACTCTGTTTCATAGGCATATTCGAGGTGGGTCGGATAACCTTTCACGCTCTCAAACAGGGCAACGCCAACCTCTCCTTTCTTATTTTTGATTCCTGTCACCTCCACTTCAAGGGTTGCCGAGTTATCACCAAAAACAGGAGAGGCCATAAGAAAAATGAGGATAACGCCTGATAAGAATAATCTCTCTCGTGTCATTGACACCCCCTTTTCTTATCTTTATTGACAGCGCGAAGTAATTTTTCAACAATTTTTTGGATGAGAGACATTATTGTGGTAGGCCAATCAAGATGCGTGCACTCGAATTTCCTCCATTTTGGGAATCACTCCTGAAAAGATACGTCAAGCAAACCTTCTATCCCGGAACCCGCCATGAAGGACATGCCGAGGGGGACCAGTTCACAGAGAAAGATTATCGCTTTTTTGCCAAGGGGATTGAGGCGCTGAATCTCTCGTTTACGCGGGAGCGCTCATCACTCCCCAAAAATTATTTTAATCAGAAGGAGTATCGTTCCGGATACCTTCTCTACTTCTTGCCGGTCAATGCGCTGAAGGTGGCGACACTCTTGTTGCAAAGTATAAATGGAGGGGTCGAATTCATTACCTCCGAACATGACCCCTCATCCCCCTACACCATTCTTGACATCGGTTCCGGTCCCGGCACCGGGATGCTCGGAACCTTTCTATGGTTAGAAAATCTCCTCAAAGAGAGGGGGAAAATTCCACCTCTTCGCTGGATGCTCATCGATCAAAACCGGCATGCACTTCAGGATGCCCGGTCTCTTCACGATGAGATCGTGGCCCATCTGCGGAAACAGGGGTTGTCGATTCAATCAGAACTCCAAACAATCGTGGCTGACCTTGAGTCAGGCTATTTGCCCAGGATCCCGGCTGCCGACCTGATGTTAGCCCTTAATGTTTTTAGCGAACTTCCACGAGGAAAGAGGGTGACTCTCGTCGATCGCCTCCTTTACAAGAATCCAGGTGCCGTCCTCTTTCTCATGGAACCGGCACTCCAGCGGACAACCCGGGAGCTTATGGAACTCCATGACGTTATTCTGAAGGCAAAAATTGGCACCGTCCTGGCCCCCTGCCTCCATCAGACTGATTGCCCGATGCTCAAGGCAAACAGGCGTGATTGGTGCCATACCTACCTGGAATGGAAGAGACCTTTTTATATTGAGAGGTTCGATCGTTTGGTCGGAATCCGGAAGGATTATTTGAAATGCTCGTATCTTCTGTTGGGTGGAGGAAAGGGCTCCTTGCTATATGCTTCCACCTATTCAAAGGAGACGTGGCGTGTTGTCTCCGGACATCTCAACTCAAATGGAAAATCAGAGATTCTCTTGTGTGGTCCCGGTGGCCTGCCGGATCTTCTAAGAACGACGCGATTGGATCGGGACTGCTCGAAGGTTAACCGGGTTTTTGATGAGGTACAGAGGGGGGATCTGGTTGTCATGTCCAAAACAGACCGGATTAAATCCGAAACAAAATTAGGATTTAAACCGTAGCCGATCCACCAGTCTCCTCATATCACGCGGCAGATCCGATTCAAATTCCATCTCCTGCCCCGTCAGCGGATGCCAGAATCCCAGAAAAGAGGCATGAAGCGCCTGTCTTTGGAGGCCCCCGCCATGGCCGTATATCTTGTCTCCCATCACCGGATGTCCGATCGATGCCATGTGAACCCGGATCTGATGGGTACGACCGGTGTTGAGAGTGATCTCCAACAAGGAGGCAACGGCGTATCGTTCCTTTAATCTCCAATAAGTCACGGCCCTCTTACCTGAAGCGATAGTCGATGGCTTGACCTTTCTCCCTCCGGGAAGGATCTGATTTTTTTGCAAGAAGCCTTCAATCTTGCCCCGTTCACCTTCGACAGCCCCCTCAACAATCGCCAGGTATCTTCTTTTAATGACATGTCTCTTGAATTGGTCGGTGAGCTTGTTGGCCTCCCTTTTTTTCGTGAAGACCATGAGACCGGAGGTATCGCGATCCAGACGGTGAACAGGGCCGACATAATGTCTCTTCAGGTGCGGGTATTTGCGCTTCAAGTAGGCGTTGATAATTTCGAGTATCGTTGGTTCTGTCGCTTGGGGTGATTCCTCGCAAGGGACCCCGGCATCTTTCTCCACCACCAGCAGATCCGAATCTTCATAAACGACCTTGAGGAAATATTTATCCGCCGTTGGATGTCGCAAGCCGGTCTCTTTGCGTATTTCAATGAGGGCTCCCTGCTTGACCTGCCACGAGGCGATAACCACCTTCCGGTTGTTGAGGTAGATTTGGCCTTGATCAAGCAACCCCTTGACCTTTTTTCTGGAGAGACTGGTTTTTTCCTGAAGAAAGCGATCGAGTCGTGAACCTTCTTCTCTCCGCCCCACCTTGAAACAATTCATTTACAAGCTCCTTTAACGATGCTACAGGCCGTCCCCTATGGCTAAAATTTATCTCGGTGGCCTCGAGGCCGAAACACCCCCAACCTGGCAAGACCAAGGGATGATCACCTTCACCATCCCGTCCCCTGATAAGAATGTCAAACCGAACATCATCATGACCAAAGAGACCCTACCCCAGGCGATCGGGTTAAAGGAGTATTTCCAGAAGATCAAGGAATCGATCGTCAAGCGGGGCATTCGGGATTTTAAGATCTCCGACGAACGAGAAATCATCGTCGGAGGGGCTCGGGCGATGCAGATGGTCTGTACGTGGGATGTCTCGGCGATGCGCCAGATGCTCGGCACAGGTGGTGGACCGGTTCCTGAAATCAAGCCGGGTCAGATGGTGAAGCAGGTTCAGGTGACTATTCTGAAGGACACCACAGCGGTGAATCTGACAGGGAGTTTTCCTGCGGAACAGTTTGATATTTACTATCGTCCCTTTCAGAACTTTCTGAAGTCAATTAAACTGGGTTAGTTGTTAGCGATATCCCTTTTCCATTCCATAGTGACAAATTGCAAAGTCGTATTTGACCGGGTCTTGAGGGTCAAGTTCCCTTAAAAAGGATGTCACCTCTTGGGCCATTTTTCCATTGGCTGTTTTGAGTCGGCTTAAATGGTATTTTCTGGCAAATTGATAGAGATGGGTATCGAGTGGAACGATCAGTTTTGAGGGAGGAATCTCCCTCCAGAGACCCAGGTCAATTCCATCATCGGGTCGCACCATCCATCGGAGAAACATATGGAGCCTCTTGCAGGCAGAGCCGCGACTTGGCAGCGGAAAAAAATACTGAAACCCCTTTGAATTCTTTTTCTGAGGACTCAAGGAAGAGAGCGTCTGACAAAATGTCTCCAGGGTGGACAAAAGATTCGGGTCTTTGGGACGATACCCTTTGAGAAAGAGCCTTTTGAGTGAACCCTCCTTGTGAAAAATGACTCTTAGAAGAATGAGCAAAGAATGGAGGTCCGATTCACGAACCCAACGGTGTTGGGGAAGTTTCATCGCCAGGATTTCGGAATCCTGAGCGGTACGAATAAAACGGGCCGGTTGAGGTCCGAGGGGAGAGAGAATTTTTTCGAGACTGTTTTGAATCGCCCCTACATTGCCAAAGGCGAGCAGGGAGGAGAGAAAGGCAACGATCTCTTGATCTTCTGAATCCGAGTATCGGTGAACAAAGGAGATGGGATCTTCCGTCAGGAGACGACCATCATATTGGGCATATATTTTTTCAAGAAATCTTCTGGCCTCTTGGTGATCTTTTTTGAGGGGTGACAACGGTCACCTTTACAAGTCAGTTCATTAATCTCTATTCATAAGACCTGACAGTACTAAGGAGAATATGCTTCATTTTTCTTTTCCAATGTATAGCGGGATATGAACTCCTTAGTATATTGGTAAGGGAAGAGTGGATGTCAAGCCCTGGCGGAGAGGACCTCTTCCGTCGGCTCATCGGTCAAACCGATCGCTGCGGTCAAATGTTGGACAACCTTTAGATCCTTGGGATGGACGACTCGGAAGTCTTGCGCGGTCCGAGACCACTTTTTGAGGATTCGATCGGCAAGGGGGGAGCCTGTCAGCTGGAAATGTCTTTGAATCAGCGCCCTCGCTATAGTCTCCCACTCCTGCGAGAACGGCCCGATCGTTACCAGTTCCTGATTAAGATGGAGCTCCAGCTGTCTCTCTTCATCAAAAATGAAGGCGATGCCACCACTCATCCCGGCACCAAAATTTCTTCCAACAGGTCCCAGGACGATAACCACTCCTCCCGTCATGTATTCACATCCATGGTCCCCAATTCCCTCCACTACCGCCTTCGCCCCGCTATTACGGACACAGAATCGTTCGCCAACTCTTCCTGCCGCAAACAAGGAGCCGCCGGTTGCCCCATAAAGGAGCGTGTTTCCCGCAATGACATTCGCATGAGGAGTGAACTTTGTCTTCTCATCGGAACGTATCGCAATTTCGCCGCCGGTCATTCCCTTTCCAACATAATCGTTGGCGTCGCCCTGCAGAATCCAGCGCATTCCCGGCACCAAAAAGGCGCCAAAGCTCTGTCCCGCATGCCCCTGAAAGAGGCATTCCAGCTCAATCCCAGAGGGAAGACCTTTGTCTCCATAACGTCGTGCGATCTCACCGGCTACGCATGCCCCAATGGAGCGGTGGATATTACGGATCGGATAGGAAAGTTTCATTGAGTGTTTCCCTTGAATAGCATCATCGGCATCGCCCAGAACCCTCAAACTGAGTGAATCGACCGGTGGATCGTTTCTTTGCAGAAGCCTGTGTTGGGGAAATTTTTGTCCTGCCTCCATCTCTCGGAGGATCGGGGCCAGGTCGAGGTAGAGCGCCTTGGGGTGATCAGAAAGGTTCTTCGGTTTAAGCAGATCAACCCGTCCAACGATCTCTTCAAGCGATCGGAACCCGAGTTGTCCCAGGATCTCACGGACTTCTCCCGCCACGCCATAGAAAAACCGGATGATCCGCTCCGGGGTTCCAGAATACTTTGCCCTCAAAGTGGGATCGTGTGTCGTGATGCCGACAGGACAGGTATTCAGATGGCACTGTCTCGCCATAACGCATCCCTCGGCAATCAGTGGGGCGGTGCCAAAGCCGTATTCTTCCGCCCCGAGGAGGGCGGCGATGACAACATCCCGGCCGCTCTTCATCCCCCCATCGACCCGAATGAGAACACGACTCCGAAGACCATTCATGACAAGTGTCTGTTGCGTCTCGGCAAGACCTAGTTCCCAGGCGCTCCCGGCATTTTTGATTGATGACATCGGAGAGGCCCCCGTTCCTCCCTCATGGCCTGAAATCAGGATCGTATCGGCATGTGCCTTGACGACCCCTGAGGCAATGGTTCCGACGCCAAATTCGGAAACCAGCTTGACCGAGACCCTGGCGGCCGGATTCACCTGTTTCAGGTCGTAAATGAGCTGTTTTAAATCCTCGATCGAATAGATGTCATGATGCGGTGGGGGAGAGATCAATGTGACACCCGGTTGGGCATGGCGGACACGGGCGATCTCCGATGTTACCTTATGTCCGGGAAGCTGTCCCCCCTCACCCGGCTTCGAACCCTGCGCCATCTTTATTTCCAGCTCATCGGCCCTGACGAGATATTCCGTCGTGACCCCAAAACGGCCCGAGGCGACCTGCTTGATCCGGCTATTTTTGGAATCTCCATTTGGTAATGGTCTGTAACGGACTGGATCTTCCCCTCCCTCACCACTCCCACTCTTGGCCCCCATTCGGTTCATTGCGATCGCGAGCGTCTCATGCGCCTCCTGGGAGAGGGCGCCGAAAGAGATTGAGGCGGTATTGAGACGTTTCAGGATTGATTCAACCGGTTCCACCTCTTCGAAGGGGATTGGTTTTGTTTTTTTGAATTCCAGAAGATCCCGTAGACAGGTGGGCGGCCTCTGATTGACCAAAGACTCATATTTTTTGTAATCGTCGTACTCCCCGCTTTTTGTGTAGGCATGGACCGCCTTCACCACATCAGGATTGAAGGCATGGAACTCCTCCCCGCGCCGAAACCGATAATACCCTCCCAACGGGAGACGGTTTTCTCCTTCAAGAAATGCCTCTCGGTGCCACTGCAAGACATCATGAACAACTTCATAGAGACCAATGCCTCCAACGCGACAAGGGGTTCCCGTAAAATAGCGGTTGATCGTGGAACGCCTAAGTCCGATCGCCTCAAAAATCTGGGCCGATTGGTACGAAGAATAGGTTGAGATCCCCATCTTGGACATGATCTTCAGAAGCCCGTGGTTTGCTGCATTCCGATAACGAATAAAAGCGGTCTGGGGGTCGCTCTGGATATATTTTTTTTCAATCTGATCCTGAATCGTTTCGTAAACGAGGTAGGGATAAAAGGCGGCGGCCCCGTAACCGGCCAGACAGGCAAAGTGGTGGATGTCAAAGGCATCCCCCGTCTCCGCAATAATCGAACATTTCATTCGGAGTCCCTCACGCATCAAGTGGTGATGAACAGCCGCAACCGCGACGAGCATCGGGATCGGTGCCCGCTTCGAGTCAATCTCCTCATCGGAAAGGATGATGATGCCACAACCGTCCATGACTGCTTTACAAGCCGCTTCACCAAGGATCAGAAGGGTGTCCTCAATCCCATCGGCTCCATCGGCGGCATCAAAGGTTGCCGGGAGGGTGATCGTTTTCAGTTCGGGATAGTGAAAATTACGAATCTCCTCGAATTCCTCCGGGAGGAGAATGGGAGAGGCCAACATCAAGCGTCGGGCATGCTCCGGTGATTCCTGAAAATAGTTGAGTCGGGGTCCCACACAAGCCTTGAGTGACATCACCATCTCTTCACGGATCGGGTCGATCGGCGGGTTTGTAACCTGGGCAAAGAGCTGTTTGAAGTATTGATAGAGTCGTCGTGGTTTTCTGGAGAGGACGGCCAGAGGGGTATCATCCCCCATCGAGAAGACCGGATCTTTTCCCTCGACCGCCATGGTTCGGATGACCAGCTGGATCTCCTCTTCCGTGAGTCCAAACGCCCTTTGGCGGGCCGGCAGAGTTTCCCGGTAATAAGGGACATCCAGTTTTTTGGGGTAGGAGGCGAGTATCTTTCGATTTTGTTCCACCCATTGACGATAGGGTCGCCGGGCGGCCAACATTGATTTGATCTCGTCATTTTCCAGGAGGCGTCCTGATTCGGTATCGACGGCAATCATCATCCCGGGGCCAAGACGTCCCTTTCTCAAGATGTGGGATTCATCCACTTCAACGATCCCTACTTCCGAGCCCATGATCATGAGGTCATCATCGGTTACAATATAACGTGCCGGCCGGAGGCCATTCCGATCCAAAATCGCTCCAACGATCTTGCCATCTGAAAAGGCAATGGCTGCTGGGCCATCCCACGGTTCGGTAATCAAGTTATGAAATTCGTAAAATCCCTTAAGATCAGGGGAGACCTGTGGATCTTTTTCCCAAGCCTCCGGCATCAGCATTGCCAGTGTATGGAGAATTTCGCGCCCTGAGGCGAGTGAGACCTCAATAGCGTTGTCGAACGAAAAGGAGTCACTCCCCTCCGGCATGATAACCGGTTTTAAAAAAGAGTTCCTCTTGGCCCACGGTAGTTCGAGGAGATCCGGTTCACGGGCCCTCATCCAGTTTCGGTTCCCGGCAATTGTGTTAATTTCGCCGTTGTGGGCGATCGTGCGGAACGGCTGGGCCAGACGCCAGCTTGGTTGGGTGTTGGTTGAAAATCGCTGGTGATAGATGACGAGTGATGTTTCATAATCAGGATTTTTAAGGTCCAGGTAGTATTCCGGGAGTTGCGAAGCGAGCATGAACCCTTTGTAGACAATCGTTCGTGAGGAGAATGAGGCGATATGGAGATCGAAGAAGGAATGTTCCATCGCCATCGCTTCAACTTCTTTCCGTACGATGAACAGGAGACGTTCAAACTCTTTTTTTGGGGTCTTCCCCTTACGGGCAACGAGAAACTGCTCAATGACCGGCCTTGTTTCAAACGCCTTTTCTCCCAACGCCTCGTCTCGAACCGGCACCTTTCTCCATCCGAGCAGTTCCAGGCCGTACCTTGACGCCGTCTCTTCAAAAAAGTGCCGGCACTTCTGACGGGAAAAGTCATTTTGTGGGAAGAAGACCATTGCTACGGCCAGGTCTCCTGATTCGGGAATCCTTCGACCGGAGGAGAGGATTTCCGCATGAAAGATTTTGTGGGGGACCTGTGTCAGAAGGCCGGCCCCGTCCCCAGTTTTTCCGTCGGCTGAAACGGCACCACGATGGGTCAGATTGATGACCGCCTCAATCCCTTTCTCCAGGATGGAGTGGCTCTTGTAGCCGAGGATGTTCGCAACAAAGCCGGTGCCACACGAGTCATGTTCCGGTGTCAAAAGGAGCGAACTCTCCAACATTAGGGGGAAGTCTATCGGGGCACCGTGGCCAGGGCAATCAGAATTTAGGAGATGGGACTGTTGAAAAATGCCATCTGCTGCGTTCCCCTCGTCGCCGGCTCCTCGGGGTGCCTTGCAGCTGGGCATTTTTGAACAGTCCCCAAAAGCCATTGGGTTCTTTCTAACCCATTTGTCGATTGGCAGATCGGAAAAACTCTTCTTATATTGTCCACTTAAAAAAAACCGGGTTTGGCATTTCAGTTGCAATCCTCGTCAGTTGGAGTGAAACAGAAGAAAATCAAGAAGGGGGACAATATGTTTTATCTCAAAAAGATCGCTACGGGGCTCATGGCGATCGCTTTTGTATGGGCCTTGAACGGTATAACGGGATTTGGGGGGTGTGGCACCGCCGGGAGTACTCGTGCGGCTAGTGGTGAAACCGGCGGAACCGGGGGAAGTGGTGTGACCGCCTTGGAGATTGCCGATCAGATGGCGCTTGTTACCGCCTCGGAGAGTGGGACGAGTTCAAGCCTCTCCGCCCTCGTAAAACTGGCTGTCCCGGCCTCCGGTGACTACCTGACCGATCAACCTGAGATTTGGGTCTATGATGAATCGATGCAGGCCCTCGATCTCATTAACGAGATTCTTTGCTCGGTAGAGCAGACCGCCTACGCCAGTAAATTGAATGCCGGGGACTACATTGCGTTGATCGATGTTACGGCCTGTGAGGGACGTCGGCAGGATCGCTCCTCGGAGGGTTCCAACCAGTCTTCCTCTGAGTCGAGGGAGTTTGAGACCTGGGTTGTCAACTCATCTCGCGTAGATGATTCAAGTCCTCAGGTCGTTACCTTCTGGCTCCAGGTCGCGCCGGGTGCCCAGGATCCGTTCGATGAGATTCGGGCCAAACTCACAATTACAGCGGCCAAGAGTGACAGCAACCCGTACGGAGAGTTTTCGATGAATTTTATCGGCTATACTGAAGGGACACAGACGATGACGGGCAGTCTCTCCTCCTCTACAACGAGCAGTGGCCTTGTTGAGTTTCAGATGATTCTTGAGGCCGGATCGGCGCTGCAGGAGCAGACCCATGCGATCATCACGGCTGACGGGTTATCCGGTCAGGCCTATGTGAGCCGGAGTGGAAATTTTGGAATGGATAGTTACAACGAGACCGCCAACGTTGCGTTTGATGAGGGCCACTATCTGGCCGATTTCGAGGAGCGCACGAAGTGCCTCGACCGCCAGAACTTCCGCAAAAATGTCTGGGAGTATAACCTCTATAATGCAGCCGGTGACCGGCTCGAGAGGAACTCCGGTATGAGCATCAAGGTGGGAGACAACGATCACAACTATGGATGGGCCGACTACTATGGTGTTTGGATCCCGGAGCACCTGGGAACCATTGCGGCGGGTGATCAGGTCACCAATGAGGACGGAACTGCGACCTACACCGTCTTTCAGGGTGGGGGCCATTTGATTCGCAGGACCCGGCAGGATTTGACCCTGGGGGATTTTCTGGGTGACACCTTCTACATGTGGGATCAGAACGCTTCCCAGACGTTCCTCGTCCGTTGGGATGGGACGAATATTGTGAAATTCGGTATCGATCAGTGCAACCAGAACGGTTGTTCACAGACGACGATTCCCGAGGAGAATGTGACCTTAGAGCCGAACGGGTTCATTGGACTCTGGAAGCAGGGGTTGGGCAATCTCGATATCGTGGTACCGGAGAGTGGACAGCTTTCGAACAGCCTCGCGGTCCCTCTCTATAAGGAGGAGTTTGTCACGCCGAGTGATTCTATCTTCGCCTCCGGGGATTTGACAATTAAATGCTATAGCATGTGTCCAAAGGCCCCTCTTACTGCTGCAGACTTTAACTCAGGCGATCTCTTTGAGACAGATATTACGGATAGCGAAACTGACCCCTACATCTATACCATTAGTGCGACTGACATGACCCTGAAGCGAAATGGGGAATCGGTCACCATTGCACTGGGAACGCCGATTGACCCTTCAAGCCCTAATTTTTGGGGCTTTAGGAGTGGTGCGATGGTAACAACGAGCACGACCGTTGATAACCCGTGGGATGTCTGGTCGAAGGAGACCCAGTACACCTACGAGGCCGGGCCGAACAACTGGAACTTCTACACCGCCCTTCTCGATTCTAACGGAGAGGCGGTTTCGTTTGAGGCACCGCTTAAATGTCTGTATCAGGATGCCGTTAATGGCACCTACTATCTTGATTACCATGGTGAGGGACGCCTCTTTGGGATTCCCTACGAGAAGGTGGAGAGTGATGACAGCGAGTTTGAGATGTGGGTTGCCCAGTTTATTATCGATGATGGGACAGAGCTCGATTGCGATGGGACTCCGTATTACACCAAGGCGATGGCGATTGAGCAGAGCATGGCCGAGGTTGATGCGAGTGCCTGCAGCGCCTTAAGCATTAGTGGGGTGGGTGCGCCCGAGAATCAGTTCACCGATCCCGAGGTTGGCACTATGCCTACTGTGACGGATGCCCCTGCGGTAATCGGAGGTATCGTACAGTAAAAGAAATCGGCAACCTATTTGCCCTCCCTCCCGATAGACCGCTTGTGACATCCAAAGCGGTCACGGGAGGGAAAAGGCAATGTCGATTGACTCTTTCGTAAGGGCGATTGGGAGCGGGGTAGCCGATCGCGACTCCAGAAAATCTGCAGAAATTCAAGAAGGTCTCAGGCAAAAGGGACTCAGGGAGGGTCTTCCCCCTGCCTTTGCCCGATCATTGGCCCGCTCTTTTTTTGACGATAGATCTCCAACCCAGATCGATTTTGATGAGTACAAAAAACTTGTTACCTATGATTCGGTGACATCACGTCGGGTTCTCAATGCCCTCTTTGAACAAAGGCCGGATCTTTTTGTGAGTGCTCCATTTCTACGGAGAAAGCTGACCGATGTTCTATCAGAGATCTTCTCTCTGAATCCCCAGGTGATTGCTGTCGGAGAAGAGCATTTGTCCGATACCCTGCCCCCGGAGATCAACCCAACCGCCCAGCGATTCGCTGAGGAGGTCCTACCCAGGATGGCGAGTGAGGGTTATAAGACATTTGTTACCGAGATGGTTTCCTATGATTGGCCGGATGAGGAGCGGGATCTTTTTATCAAGACGGGCAAAATCGATTCTGAAAATACACCCTACCTTGATGCCTGCTTCAGTCAGACGAGCGACCGCGCCCGTGCCAGTTTTGAGATTATGATGCAGGCGGCGAGACGTCTTGGTATTAAGATCGTTGGGGGAGGTATTCCGCTGAAGGAGATGTTGGCCAGCCATGTCGTCTTGGGGGCGATCGCTCAGGGGAAGATCATGGATCCTCCCTATCAGGAGAGTCTCGAGACAAACCTCAACAATGGAGTTATTACAAGCGTCAATGCCTATCTTCAGTCGGCGGTTCAGCGGGAGACCCGCAAAGGGACCAAGGTCGTTATTTATTCAGGTGCCCTTCACAGTGACACGGTCTCCGTGCGTGAAAGGGCCCCCTGGAGTCTGGGAGATGATTTTTCAGAGGTGATGACGGTGGCAGAACTTGAGCTCTTTGTTCCTGAAAATTCACAGACAGAGTACACCCGGCTTCTTTTGGAAACACTCCCCGATAAGCAAGCTCCCTTCGTTCGGCGCCTGCTCAACAGTTGGACCTTTGTCTTTTCTGAAACCCCACAAACAGTCCCCGCAAAGCCCTAGACTGCAGAGAACTCCTATTGTAGGGCTTTCTGCCCTCACCCTGTCCCTCTCCCGTTGACGGGAGAGGGGACATAAGACTAAAAGAAATCGCTTTGGGTGAGGGTGATCAAGGAGGCCTCATGGCAAAAATCTACTACGCAAACGATACCGATTCAAAATTGCTCAAAGGCAAGAAGATCATCATCTTCGGTTACGGCTCTCAGGGGCATGCCCATGCGTTGAACCTCAAAGAGAGTGGCATGGATGTCACCGTCTCCCTCCGGCCAGAGAGCAAGGGCATCCGCCGTGCGGAACAGGCTGGGCTCAAGGTGATGACCAATGCTGACGAGGCAGCAAAGATGGCCGACGTTGCGATGATCGTCATCCCGGATGAAGACCAGAAAAAGCTTTGGGATGATCATCTCCAAAAGAATTTAAAAAAGGGGGCTGCGCTCTTCTTTGCGCATGGTTTTAACATCCATTTTAAGCGGATTGTCCCTCGGCCGGACCTCGATTGTATCCTCATTGCCCCAAAGGGACCGGGGCATCTGGTTCGCTCCCAGTTTCAGGAAGGGGTTGGTGTCCCTTGCCTTATTGCGATTGGTCAGGATGCGACGGGCAAGGCGAAACAGATCGGTCTTGCGTATGCCGCCGGGATCGGCGGGGCTCGTGCCGGCGTTATTGAAACGACCTTTAAGGAAGAGACAGAGACCGACCTGTTTGGTGAACAATCGGTTCTTTGTGGAGGGGTGACGGAGCTTATGCAGGCCGGCTTTGATACGCTCGTGAAGGCCGGTTATCAGCCGGAGGTTGCCTACTTTGAATGTCTTCATGAGATGAAGCTCATTGTCGATCTGGTCTATAACGGTGGACTCGCCAATATGCGTTATTCCATCTCGAATACCGCCGAGTATGGCGACTACTCACGAGGGCCCCGCATCATCGGTGAGGGTACCCGCAAGGCGATGCAGGAGATCTTGAAAGAGATCCAGAGCGGGAAATTTGCCAAAGAATATATTGAAGAATGTGAGAAAGGAAACCCCACCCTTAAGAAGAGGCGTGAGGAGTGTGCCAAATCTCTCGTGGAAAAAGTGGGTGAGGAGCTCCGTGGTATGATGCCGTGGCTGCAGGGATCGGTTCAAAAGAAAGAGCAGAAGTAAGAGAATGACCATTGGTGCGGGTCCTGTCATGGGGATATTAGAAACGAGCTATGCCTCTCAGAAAACCGGCAGTTGCAGGAACCTTCTATCCGGCTCAAGTCCAAGAACTTGAGTCCGAACTGAAGCGCTGTCTCTCAACTCATCCGACGTCAAAAGAAAAAGTCATCGGTGTTGTCTCTCCCCATGCCGGCTACATTTATAGCGGTGTAGTAGCGGGGGCCGTTTTTAGCAAAATAGAGATCCCGGACAAATTGATCATCCTCTCTCCCAATCACACCGGCCTCGGTTCCCCCTTCTCGATCATGCCTGAGGGTGAGTGGGAGACGCCACTCGGCCGTGCCAAGATTGATCAGCCACTTGCCTCCCTTTTCATGAAAAACTGTCCCCTCTTGGAGATTGATCAGGAGGCGCATCGGCGAGAGCATTCGCTGGAGGTTCAGATCCCGTTTCTACAGCATCTCAAAAAAGCGTTCTCTTTTGTCCCGGTGACACTGGGACACATCCCCTTCGAGGATTGCGAGACGGTTGGACAGGGGCTCGCAGCGACGATCCGAAAATCGGGTGAGGAGATCCTTATTATTGCGAGCTCGGATATGAATCACTATGAAAGCCAGGGGATTGCCGAGAAAAAGGACCAGATCGCCATTCAACAAATCTTGAAGCTTGATCCCAAACGCCTCTTTGACAAGGTCCATCAAAGCTCGGTCTCGATGTGCGGGATTATCCCGACCACAGTGATGCTCATTGCGGCCAAGGAGCTAGGGGCTAAAAAAGCAGAGCTCATCAAACATGCGACGAGTGGAGATGTAACGGGGGACTACAATTCAGTCGTGGGGTACGCCAGCCTTATGATCTCTTAAGATTAAAGCTCCGCATAAGCATTTTGAATCAATTTTTCCGTCATCTCCCAGTCGATACATTTATCTGTGACGGAGACGCCGTAACGAAGCCCTGAAATATCTTTGAGGTCGGGTGGAATCGGCTGGTTTCCCTCAAAGAGATTGCTCTCCAGCATCATGCCGATAATGGACGAACCGTCCTTTTTGAATTGTCCAAGACAGTTTTCAAAGACAGCCGGTTGATTGCGGTGGTCTTTGTTAGAGTTGCCGTGACTGCAGTCGACCATGATCTTTTTACGAAGCCGTTCTTTTTCGAGTATTTTTTCGCAAGCGGCGATACTCTCCGGATCAAAATTGGGTCTCTTGCCGCCCCGCAGAACGATATGACTGTAGGAATTCCCCCTCGTCTTGAAGACCGCCGGTCGGCCCTCCGAATCGACGCCCAAAAAGTGATGTGGTGCAAGGGACGATTTCATCGCGTTCACGGCAACTTCAATATTGCCATCGGTTCCATTCTTGAATCCGATCGGCATCGAGAGACCGGAGGCCATCTCGCGATGGGTCTGTGATTCAATCGTTCGTGCGCCGATCGCTGACCAGGCGATCAGATCCGATAAGTACTGAGGGACCACGGGGTCCAACGCCTCTGATGCAACGGGAAGACCGATCTCGTTCAACTGTAAAAGAAGTTTTCTCCCCCTCTTGAGTCCCTCTTCAATATGAAAGGAGTCATTCATGAACGGATCGTTAATAAGCCCCTTCCAGCCGACCGTCGTCCGGGGTTTTTCAAAGTAGACCCGCATAACCAAAAAAATATTTTTTGAAACTTCGTCCGACAATTTTTTCAATTTGCCGGCATACTCCAGGGCTGCCTTCGGATCGTGAATAGAGCAGGGGCCCACAACAACAAAAAGACGGCGTTCCTTCCCATCGAGGATATTCCGAATGATTCCTCTTCCTTCCGAAACCGTTTTTTGCGCGGTTTTTGTCAACGGCAGTTGACGCTGAATCTCCACCGGGGTTGGAAGGAGGTACGAACTTTCAATATTGGTGTTGATGAGTTTTTTCTGATCATTCATGAGGTGCCTTGAAGGATATATGACGTGCCCAAACGTCATCAAGATGAAATTTCAAGAGTAAGCTTTTGTCTATTCTCCCCCTCAATCAACTATGATAGGATGGACTCCTGTGAGATCGCTCTCCCGTATCTCCCTTTTGCTCCTTCTGCTTCTCACGTCTCCGCTCAGTGCGCAGATGAATTCAGGCCCCCTCAACCAGTCCGGTGGACCTTCTTCTGGTCCAAACCAGATCAATAGTAACAACTTCAACGGATTGGGTGGTGTCGACTGGTCTACTGTTGCCCAGATCTCTCAGGAGGAAGGGAGGTATGTAAGACAGGTCTTTCTCGATCTTCGGACGATGAATGCGAGTGAGGCGGCTTCAGAGGGGGATTTTTATCTTGGATTTCCTACTTTAGATAGAAGGCACCAGTATCGGTATCTGACCAGAGGGCAGGATCAAGGCCTAAGACTCCGGTTTCACTCGGTGGGAGGGCAGAGCCGTCAGACATTTGATTGGCGGCTTCAAGGGCCTCCGGGGAGTGATTCATGTGTCTTGACCCGATGCGACCTCCCTTCGATCCCTATTGAGGATATGGAACCGGTAGAGATCCATACGGAGAGACCTGGCTGTGGGGCGACGGATGCGATCGGGGTTGAAGAGGCCACGATATCCTACGTCTTGAACAATGGGAGTATCCGGAGGACAACTCTGAACAACCTTTGGATCCCCTGTGTTGAGTTTCCTTCCTCGGCATCAGGGGGCGAAAGGATCAAAAAGCTCAAGGTGATTCTTAATAATGGGAGTACCGAGAGGAGCTCTCTTGGACAAAGGATTAAGGGGAAGATAGAGCTTGGAAATGGGGTCTTTATCCCGCTGGCGACCCAGACATCATCGGGGACCCTCCTCGGAAGTCTCACGTATGAGTTCCTCGAGAGTTATCAGGCCTACCGGGATTGGTTGGCTGCCAGGCCGGACTCTTCCTTTTGGGTAAGGGCAGAGCTCGGTTGTCGGGCCAATTATCAGTGGTCCTCAAGGGGCGTAGAACGGTGTGCCGAAGATATCCCTCGTTTCCGACCAAACCGTGAGGGGCTTCCAAGCCTTTGGTTTGAGATCTATTGTGAGAACTCTTACGATTCGACCTGTCGATATTATCCCCCTCCCCGGTCCGATAGCATTGAGGTGGAGGACCTTAAAATTCAAGTCAGCATCGATTATTCCGGTTGGTACGGCTGGAATAATAATGAAGAGATCGATCCGGTTTATATTGATGAGGTCGAGATGCAATTTGAGAAGGAGAATGGGGAGAGGTTTACGCTTTCGTACAACGCCGGGTACCAGCTCCCTTGTTCTAATGTCTCTCACTGTACGATCGAGGCGGAGCCGGAGAGGGTCTACCAAGGAGGTGAGATCCAACTCTCCTGGAGGATCTCGGGAAGACCGACCTCCGTTAATGACACAATAAGATACGCAAACTGTTTCACAGGCGTTAATAATCCTCTTAATCTCGATGTTGATCTCCCGATGCAGGGAGAGGCAGAATGTCCCGTGGTTAGCGGTTTTCCGTTCTGGATTGATACGCGTTGGAGTTGCCCTGATATTGCTGCCAATTCACGGCGTGTGGGTGTTTTCTACAGAAATACCGATTACACCTACCGATGTGAGGCCCCCATTGAATATCGTGGTCCTGTGGAGATTGTAGATAGTGCCGGCTGTCCCTATACGCTGCATGGCTACGATGAACAGTACGGGACCTCTCTTTCGACCGTCACGATGAACAACTACATCAGTAAATTTGGGATCGGCCTGGACCGTTGGAGGAATCTCACCCCCGATTACCTCTTTTATCAGAACAGAAACCCGTTCAAGAGGCTCTTGACCGCGATCCACTTTCTAAAGAACAGGCGTTGGGAGAACTACAATCAGGAGTTGTTTGAAGGAGAGAGGATTCGGGATGATTCGTTTTATGAGCTGGCCGGGCGACCGATTGATTCCTTGAGACCGATGTCATCGTGTGAATCAATATGGGCCGGCTGGACTTCGACCGGTTGGGGGGATGAGGATGTAACCCTTTCAAAAAGACTTATTTTTGAGTCACATCCGTTTGTAAGGGCCGAGGTTATTGTTCATGAAGGGTGGCATGCCTATCGTGACGGGGCCTCTCATTATGACTGCAACGGAGGAGACGATAATTGTGACTATTCGTGGGATTCCAATGGGGCCTATCGGGCCGGGGTTATCTTCGACTCATGGATCTACGGGGAATGTGCAAACTGCTCCCCTTTAATCCGGGAGATGGCCCAAGATCAGGGAAACGTAAGCCTGGATTGGCAATTCTATATCGACCCGGGGTTCCGATTATGACGCAAAAGAGGCTTATCTTTTTGTTGATCCTCCTCCTTCTGGGAGGTGGCGTCCTGCTCCTGTGGAGAATGGAGAAGGGGACAGGAGTTTTGACCCTCCGGAAGGCGTTACAGGAGGGGCACAACAGGCTGCCTCTCGGTGGAAAGAAAGGTGATCATCCAGAAGGGGCTACCTCAATAATAGAAGAGGGGACAACTGGGCAATGGGGGCAGGGAAAAGAGGATCCCGTCACCTCGATTATTTCGGAACTCCCAAAGGAGCTACGGGACGGCTTAAGGCTGATCGATTCAGAGGATTGGGATGAGACCAGACAGACGGAGTGGCAACATCGACTTCAAGTCCTTCGCATGAAGGCAAATCAACTCGTTCCTAAGATTGCCGAGGCACTTCGTGCAATCCCGATCGAAAGGAGTTATCCGAGGTACCAGCTCACATTTCTGTTGGGTGAGATCGGTTCCGACTTGGCCCTCCCTGCCTTGAAAGAGGTGATTGAAGAGCCGATTCCGGACGAGCTGATGAAAGGTCCGGAACAGGAAGGCCCGCCGCCGGGAGGGGAGTACCTTATCGTCAAGACACAGGCGATCAATGCGATGATGATGATCGGTCTTGAATCAGAGGGCAAAAGAGAGGAGATCAAAGGGGATCTCTTCTCTGCATTAGGCTCCCCTTACCGATCGGTTCGTCGGGCAGCGGTGATGGCATCAAAACAACTTTTTCCGGAAGATCGGTCCTTAAAAGAGGAACTGACCTCCCGCCTTCCAGAAAGTGAGAGATATTTTTACGACCTGAAACTGGTCCAGACCGGTCTTTCCCTCTCTTCTCCTGGGAATAAATAAGCCAACGGATCGTTTCTTGACACCTCCCCTCCCCTCCCCTAAGTTCCTCGCATGTCAGACGGCCCACGTGTCAGATTTGCCCCCTCTCCCACCGGTCATCTCCATATTGGTGGAGCTCGGACGGCGATCTTCAACTGGCTCTATGCGCGGAAGGAAAAGGGGGTCTTTATCCTCCGCATAGAAGATACCGATCGGGAGCGATCGACGTCAGAATACGTCCGTTCGATCATGGAAGGGCTTGAATGGCTCGGGCTTGATTGGGATGAGGGGCCTTACCACCAGATCGACCGGATGGAGATTTACAAGTCGCATGTCGACAAGCTCCTGGCGGAGGGGAACGCTTATCGATGTTATTGCACCACTGAGGAATTGGAGCAGAGACGGAAATCTGCCTTGGCGAAGGGGGAAAAACCAAAATACGATGGTCGTTGCCGCGATGCCGATCCGAACCAGAAGCGGCCGTACTGCATCCGTTTTAAGACAACTCAGACGGGTGAAACCGTTGTCCACGATCTGGTCCATGGAGATGTCACGTTTCAAAATGCGGAACTCGATGATCTTGTGATTCAGCGCACTGACGGAATTCCAACCTACAATCTCTGCGTTATTATTGATGATGCCTTGATGAGGATTACCCATGTTATCCGCGGGGACGACCATTTGAATAACACCCCTCGCCAGATACAACTTTATCAGGCGTTCGAATATCCCCTTCCCCTATTCGCCCATCTTCCGATGATTCTTGGGGCCGACCGGACACGGCTTTCAAAACGGCACGGGGCAACCTCCGTTTTAGCCTACAAGGAGATGGGGCATCTTGCGGATGCCCTGATCAACTTTCTTGCACGACTTGGGTGGTCCCATGGAGATCAGGAGATCTTCACGCGTGACGAACTGGTTGAAAAATTCTCACTGGGTAATATCGGAAAATCGGGGGGCGTCTTCAATATGGAGAAGCTCGCCTGGCTTAACAGTCATTATATAAAGACGACCGATCCAAAGACATTGGCCGCCCTGCTGATCCCGTTTTTGGAGAGGGAGGGACATCAGGTGATAGTGGGGGAGATGCTGGAGCGGTCGATTCAGCTCTGTCGCGATCGGGCCAGGACATTGATCGAGCTGGCCCATCTTGTCCTTCCCTATCTGGCCGAAGAGATTACCGTGGAGGAGAAGGCACTGCCTCATTTAGCGAATAAGGGACTCCTCCGGGAGATCCGAGGGTTTCTCTCGTTGCAGGAGGACTTTCACGAGTCGGCCCTCAAAGGCGCCTTTGAACGACTCACAGCAGAGAAGAAAATTTCCTTGAAAGAAGTTGCCCAACCACTACGGGTTGCCCTGACCGGTTCGACCGTTTCTCCCGGTATCTTTGAGGTGATGACCCTGCTCGGTCAAGAGAAGGTTTTGAGGAGACTTGATAAGGTTTTGGCATGAAGAGGCGTTTGGCGGGTATTCTCCTGCTTCTTTTATTCTCTCGGTCCCTATGGGCCGGCAAAAAAGAGGATTACAAAGAACGTTCCGATATTGCCGAGCAATGGTTTTTTCACGAATTGCCCCGTCACATAGGAAATGATCTAAAAGAGACTTTTTGGAATCAATGGCACCTTTTGGGCATTGCTGCAGGGACGGGGCTGACCCTTGGAATTCACCAAAAAGATCCGGAGATCCAGGCGGAGTTTCATCCTCGTGATATTCTGGGCAGTGCGAACGATCTTTTTAACATCTTGGGAAACGGTCTTGTACTGGGGGGAGGTGCCTTGGTGGCGACAACCACCTTTAAACTCCTGGAGATGCCGAGGGCGACCTGGACGGCCGGAACGATGCTCGAGGCACTCACATTGACCTATGCCTTTACTTACCCCTTAAAGCTCATGACTCAACGGGAGAGGCCGGATGGTTCTAACAGTTACTCGTTTCCATCGGCGCATGCCTCCGGCTCCTTCGCCCTGGCCACGGTGGCGGAGTCTTTCTATGGTCCGTGGATCGGCATCCCCTCCTATCTTCTCGCGACATTGATTTCGCTCTCCAGGCTTGATAGCAACAAGCATGTCGCCTCAGATGTCATGGCAGGGGCCCTTTTAGGCACGGTTGTTGGGCTTGGTACGGCTCGATTTCACAAGGAGGAGAGAAAGGATTTTTTTGTTGCACCCAACCTGTCGGCATCAGGTGGAGGGATTCAGATTGGGAGGCTTTTCTAAAAAAGTATGTTGCCACTGACGGGAGAACTTAAAAAGGAGCTGTGGAGAAAATTCATCCACATGGGGATCATCATTGCCCTGCCGATTGCGGCCATTTCGAAGGGGGTTCTCGTTCTCGTGATTGTTGCTTGTGCCATCATGTATCTCTCCCACGAATCCTTTGTTCGTCAGGGAGGATCAGTTCCATTTCTATCGGAGGCGGTCGCCAAGGCGAAACGGCTTCGTGAAAAAGAGATTGCCCAATCCCCGTTTTTTATGGGGTTGGGGGTTGGAATCACCCTGCTTGTCTTTCCGTTCAAGCCGGCTGCGGCCGGACTTCTGCAACTGGCGTTTGCCGATGTTGCCTCTGCCATCATCGGGATTACTTACGGGAAACACAAACTAAAGCACTCTCCCAAGAAGAGCTGGGAGGGGACGACTGCCTATTTCCTGACCGCGCTTATTGTGATGGCGTTTTTCTATTCCTGGCCGATCGCCATCTTTTTGGCGATCGTTGGTGCCTTCATTGAATCACTTCCGTACCAGGATTGGGACAATCTGCTGATTCCCCTGGGAGTTGCCGCCTTGGCCTCTTTGTTTTAGAGAGCTGACTTTTCCTATTCAGAGTGCCTTGATGATGGCGTGTGCAAATTCGGTTGTGCGGGCCGTTCCCCCCAAATCCGCTGTGAGGACCCTCCCGGTTTTGAGAACTTTGTTGACGGCCCGGCGTATCTTGTGAGCAGGTCGGTGTTCTCCCAGATAATCGAGCATCATCGCGCCGCTTAAGATCAGTGCCGTCGGATTGGCCTTGTTCTTGCCGGCGATATCCGGTGCCGTTCCATGAACGGCCTCGAAAATCGCCCCCTTTTCACCGATGTTGGCGGCTGGCACGACCCCCAATCCTCCGACAAGCCCGGCGGCCAGATCCGAGACAATATCACCGTACAAATTTTCCAGAAGAAGAATGTCAAACTGCTGGGGTCTTAAAACCAGTTGCTGGCAGGCGTTGTCGACGATAATCTCATCATATTTGATCCTTGGATTTGCCTTGGCCACTTTTCGTGCGCAGTCCAAAAAAAGCCCGTCGGAGAGCTTCATAATATTGGCCTTGTGAACCGCCGTTATCCTCTTGCGACCCTGTTTCTTTGCATACTGAAAGGCAAACTCTGCAATCCGGAGGGAGGCTTTTCGTGTGATCACCTTGATCGATTCGACAACGCCCGGCGCCACGATATGCTCAATGCCGGAATAGAGATCCTCCGTGTTCTCACGAAGGATGACGAGATCGACGTCGTGAAATCGGCTCCGGATACCCTCCAGGCTCTTTGCCGGCCTTACGTTGGCGTAGAGTTTGAGTTGTTTTCGGAGCAGGACATTGACACTCGGGAAGCCTGTGGCAATCGGCGTCGCCAAGGGTCCTTTAAGGGCGATCCTGTTTTTGCGGATCGACCGGAGCGTCTTTTCCGGGAGTGGATGATTCGCTTTTTCTATCCCCTTTTGGCCGGCGCTCACCTCTTCCCAGATGATCCTGACCCCAGTCGCCTCAAGAATCTCACGCGTCGCCGCGACAATTTCGGGGCCTATGCCGTCACCAACAATAAGGGAGATCCGGTAAGTCATTCTTTCTTAAGGAGCAATCGAGTGGGAGTCCATCCCGTTCGGATGATTATTTAAAAGGTAATCGATATCCAAGATAAATTCCTCCCGGCTGTACCCCGCCATGTCCACCTTTTTGGTATCCATCCGGACTGCATCGCAAGGACAGGCCTCGACGCAGAGTCCACAAAAGACGCAACGGAGGAGGTTGATATTGTAAACAACAGGGTACTTTTCAATTTTTGGGTCCGGGTTTTCGGCGGCAACAATCTCAATACAGTCAGCCGGGCAGGCAGTGGCACAGAGCATGCAGGCAGTGCAACGAACCGATTCATCCGGACGTTTCATGAGCCGATGTTCTGCACGATACCCATCTGGAATCGGCTTGGGTTGTTCGGGATACTCATAGGTTGCTATCTTTTCAATCCGCAGGAGGTTTTTGAGTAGATGCTTCAAGGTGGTCCAAAGACCCGTTACGATGGGGAAAAGATAGCTTCTCTCCCAGAACGTCATCGGTCTCTGGTAAAGGACCTTTACTTTTGCTTCCATCTATGTTGTTAGCTCGCACAATCCAACAATCAAAGTCAACGATCGGCCTTAAGTAGCTGAATTGACAGTCAGACGGGGTTGGAGCTAAAGTGGTTCCCGATGGCAAAAGACCTTGGTAAAGTTTTAAAAGAGACAAAAATCCAGTCGCTCAGCCTGAGGAAGCCCCTCTGCGTAAAGGGAGATGTTACGATTGAAAAGGTGATTTCCCTTATGGAGCAGCAAAGGACCGGTAGTGCATTGATAGAAGAGCATGAAAAACCGGTCGGTATTTTTACTGAACAGGATCTCTTGAAGAGGGTGATTGAGCCGGTTTTAAGTCTCAAGACGGCAGTTCAAGAGGTGATGACCCCGGCCCCCAAGACCTTAAAATTTGACGATTCCGTAGCTGATGCAATCAAGGTGATGAGTGAGGGGGGGTACCGTCATATCCCACTTGTCGATCATCATGGGAAGATTCAGGGAATTCTATCGGTTCGGGAACTGATCCGGCATCTTGCGGAACATTTTCCGCATGAGGTTTATAATTTACCGCCTGATATCCATCAGGTTCAACGTGCACCTGATGGGGCCTAAAAAGGAGAGGGCATGAAGGAGCTTGAGGAAAAAGAGAGCGTCGTCATCCGGTTTGCCGGTGATTCCGGTGACGGGATGCAGCTTACGGGAACCCAGTTTACGAGCACAGCGGCAGTGATTGGCAACGATCTGGCGACCCTTCCGGATTACCCTGCAGAGATCAGGGCCCCCGCCGGCAGCCTTGCCGGTGTCTCCGGTTTTCAGCTTAACTTTTCGTCAAAGGATATTCGTACACCGGGGGATGCACCCGATGTCCTGGTTGCGATGAATCCGGCCGCCCTCAAGGCGAACATTCGGGATTTAAAAGAGGGGGGGATGTTGATTCTCAATGAGGATGCCTTCACACCCCAGGGATTGAAGAAGGCGAACTATACCTCCAATCCCCTGGAGGATGATTCCCTCACGAAATACGAGCTCTACAAATTACCGATTACCACGCTGACCGTTAATGCCCTGCATGATACCGGGTTGACCAAGAAAGAGATCGATCGATGCAAAAACTTTTTTGCATTGGGTCTGATGTTTTGGCTCTATGACCGGCCGCTGGACGTGACAATCGACTGGATTAGCACCAAGTTCAAAAATAAGCCGGTTATGATTGATGCGAACGTCAAGGCCCTCAAGGGTGGGTTTCACTATGGAGAGACAGCCGAGATCTTCAAGAGGCATTACCATGTTGCCAAAGCAAAACTGCCGCCGGGGCGGTATCGCAATATCACCGGTAACGAGGCAAGTGCGTTGGGTTTTATTGCAGCAGCGGAGAGGGCCGGCAAACCGCTTTTTTACGCCAGCTATCCGATTACCCCTGCGTCCGATATCCTCCACGAATTATCACGACACAAAAATTTTGGGGTAAGGACCTTTCAGGCAGAGGATGAGATTGCAGCGATGGGGGCTGCGATTGGGGCCTCCTTTGCCGGGGCCGTCTCTCTGACAGGCTCGAGCGGACCCGGAATTGCCTTGAAGAGTGAGGGAATGAACCTTGCCGTGATGACGGAACTGCCGATGGTGATTGTTGATGTCCAGAGAGGGGGGCCGTCGACCGGTTTGCCGACAAAGACGGAACAGGCGGATCTGTTGCAGGTGATTTTTGGGCGCAATTCGGAGAGTCCTCTGCCCGTTGTTGCCCCCTCCACTCCCTCGGACTGTTTTGCTATGGCGATTGAGGCGTTTCGCATTGCCTTGAAGTATATGACCCCTGTTATTTATCTCTCGGATGGGTATCTGGGAAACGGTTCGGAGCCATGGTTGCTCCCTTCTATTGACAGTCTGCCAAATCTTGAGGTTCGGCATCCAACGGCCGACGGGCCAAAATTTTATCCCTATCAACGGGATCCGAAGACATTGGCTCGCCCTTGGGCGGTTCCGGGAACTGCCGGTCTTGAGCATCGAATCGGTGGTTTGGAAAAAGAAAATGTCACGGGCAACGTCAGTTATGATCCGAAGAATCATGAACTGATGTGTCAACTTCGTGCTGAAAAGATAGCCCGTATTGCCGATGATATCCCCGAGGCGAAAGCCGTCGGCTGCCAACGCGGGGATCTCCTTCTTGTGGGATGGGGCGGAACCTTCGGGGCGATCTCTTCTGCCGCAGAAGAGTTGCAGAGGGAGGGTTATTCCGTTGCCCATCTCCATTTAAAGCACTTAAATCCATTTCCCAGGAATCTGGGAGAGGTCCTGTCCCGGTTTGAGACGGTGATTGCGGCAGAACTCAACTTCGGTCAGTTGGCATTTCTTTTGAGAGGTAAATATCTCTTTGACGTCAAATCGCTCTCGAAGGTCCAGGGGCAACCGTTCACCATTGCTGAAATTGTCCAGGGGGTGAAGCGTTTCCTGAAAACAGAAGAGGTTCGATCATGGCAGAAAAAATCGCTGGCTTGACCGCCAGCCGTACCAGACAGGATTTCGTCTCCAGCCAGGATGTTCGCTGGTGTCCGGGCTGTGGTGATTATGCGATTCTTTCACAAGTTCAAAAAGTACTCGCCGAGCTCAACGTACCACGTGAGAATTACGTTTTTGTCTCCGGAATCGGATGTTCCTCGCGACTTCCTTATTATGTGAACACCTATGGATTCCACTCGATTCACGGTCGTGCACCGGCCGTCGCTACGGGAATCAAGGCCTATCGACCGGAGCTTTCAGTCTGGGTTGCCACGGGAGACGGGGATGCGCTTTCCATTGGGGGCAACCACCTCTTTCATGCCCTTCGCAGGAACATCGACCTCAAGATTCTTCTCTTCAACAACCGGATTTACGGTTTGACCAAGGGACAATACTCCCCGACATCGGAGTTTGGTAAGAAGACAAAGTCCTCCCCAGCGGGGGTTATCGATTATCCGGTCAATACCCTCTCCTTCGCCTTGGGCTGTGAAGGGACGTTTGTGGCAAGGACCATTGACAGTGACACCAGGCACCTCGGGGAAATGATCAAGAGGGTGGGCGAGCACAAGGGTGCGGCTTTTCTGGAGATCTACCAGAATTGTGTTATTTTCAACGATGAGGCGTTTAAAGAGGTGACGGATCGCGCAGTTCGTGAAGAGACGACAATTCTCTTGGAGCACGGAAAACCGCTTATTTTTGGTAAAAATCGCGAGAAGGGGATCCGCTTGAACGGGCTTGAACTGGAAGTTGTCACCTTAGGCAACGGTTATACAGAGAAAGATCTCCTGGTTCATGATGAGAAAACCGCTGATCCCTCTTACGCCTTTCTGTTGTCACGCATGGAGTTGCCAAAATTTCCGATACCAATCGGTGTTTTCAGGGCTGTCGAACGCCCCTCTTACGACCATCTTCTCGAGGAGCAGATTCGTCAAAGTACCAAGGCGATGGGGAAGGGAAGTCTTGAAAAACTCCTGAATTCAGGGGAGACCTGGACGGTTACATGAAGTGTCCTTACTGTGGTTCTGTCAATATGGCCGGTTCTGATGATTGTGAATATTGTCAGGGAAATCTTTCATCACTGGACGGTGTTTTACTCACAAAAAACAGAATCAAGAAAATACTGATGGAGGATCCTGTCTCCCATCTTGAGCCGAAGGCAGCGACCGTCGTTGCACCGACCTTGTCTGTCAAGGAGGCGATAAGCCTTATGAACAGGAAAAAGGTCAGTTGCCTGCTTGTCGGAGAGACCACCAATATCCATGGAATATTGACAGAGAGGGACATCCTCTTCAAGGTGATTGCCAAGAAGAGGCGACCGGAGGATGTTTCTGTGAGTGAGGTGATGACGGGATCTCCCGTAACTTTGGAGGAGGAAGACTCTCTGGCCTGTGCGGTGAACAAAATGTCGCTTGGCGGTTACCGCCATCTTCCTATTCTGGGAAAAGGAAAGCCGGTTGGGGTTATCTCTATCCAGGACCTCCTGAAACACCTTGCTTCTTTCTTGTAGATAGGGTTGCCGGATTTTCCCAGTTCTTCATAGACATCTAGGCAGAAATTCCCTATTTTTGGGCTATCTTGGGGAAGATAAGACCACTTAAAAAAGGATCTCTGATCGGGATAGCCGCTCCCGCCTCGCCGTTCGATCGCAGAAAGTTCAGGCAGGCGATTCAAAATCTCTGCCACCTCGGGTTTCGAACGACGTTTCAGAACGGAATTTTTTCAAAAAAACAATATTTAGCGGGTGATGACAAAAGGCGGTCCCGGGAGATCAATCGGTTGCTGAACAACCCCCGTGTTGAGGCGATTTTATTTGCTCGAGGTGGTTATGGTTCCGTACGACTGCTCCCTCTCCTTCCAAAAAAGATTTCAAATTTTAAGGTCATTATGGGCCTCAGTGACCTCACCATCCTTCTGGGGTATCTTTGGAAAAGGTATCGCCTTCCGACCCTCTATGGGCCTCTTGTTGCACCCCACTTGAAGGATCATCGCTATGCCGACAAGGTTCTCCGCGTCTTGAGTGAGCCCGATTTTTTTAAGCGGCAGTCTCTGGCCGGAACGCTTCTGATTCGTCCCGGTCGATCGAGAGGCCGTCTTGTAGGAGGTTGTCTCTCTCTTGTCGTCTCGTCGCTTGCGACTCCGTATGAGGTCGATACTTGTAACACCCTGCTGTTTCTTGAGGATACCGAGGAGGAGCCTTACGCCGTCGACCGGATGGTGACCCAGTTGATTCAGGCCGGAAAATTGCGAATGGTCAAGGGGATTATCCTTGGCAGTTTTTGTTGGAAGAAGAGGCCCTTCCCGAAGGAAATTCTGGAGGTCTTTCGAGACCGCCTTGGAAACTTTCAAGGGCCTGTCCTCTGGGGGGTTCCATTTGGGCACCTCAGGCATCCTTCTATTATTCCGTACGGAGGTGTCGGTCGGATTGAGGGAAGAAAATTATTTATTGAAAAGGGGATTTTTTAGATATGCCGCGCTTTGAAGAAGAGATTTATCAGGTCACCGAATCCCATAAAATACCGGGGGTCTCGCTGCTTGTGGCCCGAGGAGAGGAGATCCTCTATCAGAATCAGTTTGGCCTTGCCTCCCTGCTGCCCCTCAAGACTCCGCTTCAATCCCATCACCTGTTTGACATCGCCTCACTGACGAAGCCGGTCGTGACAACAACCCTCCTGTTGTTGAAAAGGAAGACCGATCGATTGAGCCTTGATACACCGCTTGTGAAACAGTTGCCTGAGTTGAGCGAAGGAGAAAAAGAGAGGATCACGCTACGTCACCTGCTCAAACATACGTCGGGTCTTCCTGCCTGGAAGGCCTTCTATGAGGAGATACGCCTCAGCCATCCTGATCTCTGGGGGAAGCGGGATTGTGGTCAGATCTACCTTGACAAGATTTCCCACGAATCCCTCGAGGTGCCGATCGCTTATCGGAGGATTTACAGCGACTTGGGATTTATCCTCCTGGGTCTTTATCTGGAACGTCTCCAAGGAAAACCGCTTGATCAGCTTTTTTCTGAGTGTGTCGCCTCTCCTTTGGGGCTTTCCCAGACCCGCTTTATCTCCAACGAGGCCCCACCGATCGATCGAACCCTCTTTGTCTCAACAGAAAACTCTCCGGTTCGTCAAAAAATTCTCCAAGGAGAGGTCCACGATGAAAATGCCTACTGTCTCGGGGGGGTTGCCGGTCATGCCGGTCTTTTCTCAAACAGCCTGGACCTGCACCGGTTTCTGTACGAAATTGAGAAGGGATATCACGGTCAGAGTGAATTTTTTCCGCAGGAAGACCTTCATGAGTTTATCGGACCCAAGGTAAAAATAAAATTGGGATGGGACACCCCCGAAGGGGAGAACTCGCAGGCCGGAATACATTTTTCGAGAAATTCCATAGGTCACCTCGGTTATACCGGCTGCTCTTTTTGGATTGATCTGGACCGGAAGTTTCATATTATCCTTCTGACAAATCGTGTTCATCCTTCTTCTCAGGACGAAACGATCAAGACGTTCCGCCCTCGCCTCCACAATCTTATCTATGAGGAGCTGATTTTGCCATGTCTCCCAAAAGAATCCACTTAATTGCCACCTGCGGGATGGGGATGGCCTCTCTGGCAGGACTTCTGAAGGGAAAGGGATATGCCGTTAGCGGTTCTGATCAGAATGTTTATCCCCCCATGAGTCACCAGCTGGAGTCCCTTGGAATTCCAATTCGTTCCCCCTTTAGTCCGGAGAATCTCAATCCGACTCCCGATCTCGTGATTGTTGGTAATGCGGTCTCACGGAATAACCCGGAGGTGGAGGCCATGCTTGCCAGAGGGCTCCCCTATCTCTCCATGCCACAGGCGCTCCATGATTTTTTCTTAAAAGACCGCTTCCCGATTGTGATTGCGGGAACCCACGGCAAGACAACCACATCGGCACTCACGGGCTGGCTTTTGACTCAAACCGGCCGATCTCCGAGCTTTCTGGTCGGCGGAATCCTGAAAAACAGTGGGCGTTCGTACCAGAATGGAACCGGTCCCTCTTTTGTGTTGGAGGGAGATGAGTATGATTCTGCCTTCTTCGATAAAAAACCGAAGTTTCTCCATTATGCCCCCAAAATACTTGTTTTAAATCCGGTCGAGTTTGATCACGCCGACATTTACCGGGACCTAGATCATGTCTTGTCGGCCTTCCGCGAATTGATTGACTCCCTTGGCTCCGATACCCTGATCATCCATCACGGCCAGAATCCGAATGTCCTTTCGCTGGTACGATCAACGTCCCGTCGCTCTGTTTCATTCGGATTAGGATCGTTAACCGACGTAGGAACGGCAGGTCTGGAACTTCAACGAGGGACCCGATTTCACCTCCTCTTGAAGGGAAAAACAGCGATCAAGCTCTCAAGCCCGCTCATCGGGAGACATAATGTAGAAAATCTTCTTGCCGCTGTCGCCGTTCTTCTTGAGATGGGAGTCTCGCTCACTGAAATTCAGGAGGTGCTCCCCGCCTTCCAGGGGGTTAAAAGGAGACAGGAGATTCTTGGGACATATCGCGGTGTCACGCTGATCGATGATTTTGCCCATCACCCGACCGCCATTTCAGAGACCCTCAAGGCAATCCGTGCCTGTTACCCCGAGGCGCGTCTTTGGGCCCTGTTTGAGCCGCGCTCTAACACCACGCGGAGAAAAATTTTTGAGCCGCTCTTTCCGGACGCCTTCCAGGAGGCGGACGAGACAATTATTGCCCCCCTCTATCATCCCGAAAAAATCGAGCAGGAGGAACGGCTTTCACCGGAGACGATTGTTGCCGAACTGAGCCGCCGTGGAAAGAAGGCGCGACAAGCTTCTTCGATCGACGAGATTGCCGGGTGGGTCGGGGAGGAGGCGAGGCCCGGTGACATCGTCTGTCTCATGTCCAACGGGGCTTTTGGGGGCTTGGCGGAGAAACTGACTCGTATTCTTCAATGAATCGACGGATCAAAAGGCTCATCCGGACCGTTTTGGTCTTAATTCTCTTTTTGGGGCTTCCCTCGTTCCTTCTGCATTCAAATGACCTCCACCGGTTTCTCCTCCAAAAGGCCGGCCTCGTGATCGGCTGGAAGATTGATTTTCAACGCTCCCACCTGGTTCTCCACCGTGGATTTTTTTTCTTAGAACAGCTGGTGGTTGTCTCTGCCAAACAGCGTTTTGATTTCAAGGCGGATCAATTGAAAGTTGCTATCAGTCCCCGCGCTTTTTTGACAGGCAAACTGGTCGTTTCGAATCTTACCTTGGACCACCCCTCCCTTGTCATCAGGAAGTCCGGGGAATCAAAGGGGGAGAAAAAAGTCCCCAAAGATTTTTTTAAACAACTGGTCCGAAGTTATGAAGGCTCGTTATTTTTGGAGAAGCTTGCCCTGGAAGAGGCCGACCTCAACCATTTTCGTATTCAAATGGATGACCAACCACCTTTGACGACGGAAAAGGTAACGCTTCGTCTTGGGGCGACACGCCGTGGCCTTCCGGCTCTCCGTCTTCATCTGACGGGCTTAAATCGGGACAAGCCCCTTCTTGATTCCCTCTCCACAAAATTGACCATTTCAGCGCAAGGAATCAAGCTCAGTGCACTTGAGGTCAAGAAGGGGGAGAACATCCTTTTTCTTAACGGTCGCTGGGAAGGGGATCTCGAATCCTCAATCGTTCACCTTGAAGGCTCTTTCTATCCCGAGAAGGTATTGTCGGAACCGCTTCAGTTCAGTCTCCTTGGTAGTTTGAAGAAGAACACCTTTCTCATCGATAAACTGGCTGCAGAACTGGAGGGGGGAGAGCTGACGGCTAACGGGTCCTATAAAATCAGCTCCGCCGACTACCATATTGATTTCGCCGCCAAAAACGTTGCCTTGGAATCGATCTTCAGAAAATCCGCAAGTTCAGTTCTTGGTCCAAGTCGTGGTGTGGGTGAGGTGGTGGGGAAGGCGGTTGGAAAGCTCCCCCAGATCTCGGTAGGCGGAGAGGCTCGGATCGTCTCTTTTCGCCACCGGGGGTTGGCCGCTCACGAGGCCTATGGAGAGATCAATCTCAACTGGCCCCATCTCGATTTTAGCGCAAAGATCCGCCCCTCCGAGGGGGGCAAAGAGAGCGGTCTTGTGGAGGGAGGGGTCTCATTCCTCCCATCGGCAGAGAAAAAGACGCTGACGACCTTTACCCGTCAGATCAAACTCCGCTTTGAGGAAGCCCCTCTTCAACCGATTCTTCCGGAGCTGCCTATTAGCTCTTTCGTCACAGGTTATCTTGATATCGAGGGGGCCGGCATCTCTGTCCGGGGTCGTGGCGAGGTGGATCTCCGGACCGTTATCCTGGGTCCGTTATATGTTGAGTCCTTAAAGTCGTCGATCCATCTTGAAGAGGGCGGCGGTGTCACCTTTTCCAATATAGCCCTGGCCATCAACGATGTTGAGACGGATTCCTTTCCAGGGAATCTTCGTATCGACTCGAAGGGAGGCGAGGTTTATCTCCTCGGCCAGCTTTCACCCACGCTTGCCTTTAAAGCAACCCGCTCCGCATCAACCGAGTTGTGGTCCATTGATAGTTTTTACCACCGAACTCCAAGGGGTGAACTGACATTAAAAGGGCAAATCGATGATAACCTGTCGCTCCAGATCAAAGGCCCTTTTGATTTGAAAGGGCTACAGCTTTTGCGAAAATATTTTGGGGAATCAGGCGGCTATGCCAATCTGAATTTTCAACTTCAGGGGCCAATAACAAATCCGGAATGGAACGGAAAGATTCTGTTGGATAACGGATTTCTTGAAGTCCTTGGCCTCCGGGAATCGCTCGGCGAACTTAAAGGGGAGATTCAGATGCAAAATCACACCCTGAGTCCTTCTTTACAGGGAAAATGGGGAGATGGGGATTTTCTCCTCAAGGGGCGTATGACTGTCCAAAACCGGGCTCCTCAAGAATACCATCTTTCGCTTGAAGGCTCCGGTCTTTCCATCCGTCCTTCCAAAGATCTTCGATTGGCGGCCAATTGTTCGCTTATGTTAGAAGGCTTGGCAACCTCTCCCCTTTTGTCCGGGAAGATCGATGTCATTGATGGGCAGTACAGTAAAAAATTCGACATCCATGAATTTGTTCTTAAGCCGTCCTCTCAAGACTGGTCTCTTAAGTCACCCTCTTCCCCCCTGGCCCCATGGCGGCTCTATCTTGCCCTGAAAACGGCGGGGGATTTCGAGATCAAGAATAACCTCGCATGGATTCTTCTCTCTTCCGATCTGAAAATTCGGGGCACCTATGGCTCGCCCCAAATAGGAGGCTCCCTGAATTTGTTGGAGGGAGATTTTCATTATCTGGGATCTGAATTTGCCCTAACACAGGGGCGTGTCGATTTTACAGACCCCTCCCGGGCTGAACCTTATCTTCTGCTGCTGGGAGAGCGCGACATTCCTCCCAGTTATCATGTAACGATGAAGATCGAGGGCTTTGTCAACAATCTGAAAATTGATCTCACCAGCTCCCCGGCACGTGACCGGGAGGACATTCTTTCCCTCATCGCCTTTGGGCTGACTCGGGAAGAACTGCGTCGGTCAGGGGGGGTTGGCCAGCAGGTGGGGTTGGGATTTGCCTGGGAACAGGCGGCCAGACCGCTTCAGGGAATTCTCTCACGCACGACAGGTCTTGATCTTCAGGTGGAACCATCAAAGACCAGGGGTTTGGCGACAGGCAGGATTGCCGTTATTGGTGATGTGACAGACCGGTTGAATTTTACCCTCAAAACCGATTTGGCTCCCGAGACGGCAGAAAGAACCTTGCAGGCAAACTATTATTTGACAGACAATATACTTTTGAAAGGGGTTCGGACGAGGACAGCCACAACGGCACCTCGATACCGATTCAATTTATCTTTGAGATTTCGACTCCAGTGAAAAAGAACCTTCTTCTATTGCTACTTCTTTTTTTCGCTGCCTCTCCTGTGCTTGCGGCCCAGAAGATTGTTGCCGTGACTATCGAGAAGGAAGGGCCCAGGGTTTCGAGCGCCCAGATCCGTAATATTTTGCCATTTCGGGAGGGAGACGACTACGAGGAGAAGAAATGGGAGGCGTCCCTTAATTTACTAAAAAAGTGGGGGCAATTTTCCGAGATCCTGCTCACGAAAAAGGCAATGCCCCAGGGATTGATCCTTCACCTGAAATTGAGCGAAGGTTTCATGATCAGCCGGATTCGGATTTCGGGGAACTATCCGTATCTCTCCAAGACGCTGCATCGCTTCCTGGCGATTCACCCCGGCGATTTTTTTGATCCCGTGATTGCTGAAGAGCAGAAGGAGAGGCTGCACGGTTTTTATGAAAGGGAGGGATACTTCGAGACTGTTGTTGGGCTAGAGATTCATAAAAACGTTGGTGATTATACCGCAGAGCTCCATTACAAAATTGACAAGGGAAAGAGGTATCCCTGGGGCTCGATTCAGGTTGAAGGGGGCAGCCAATTTCCTCGTGGCCGCTATATTTCAGCGATCAATCCGCTCCTGCCTTACAAGCCGTCACGTCTGAGAAAGGCAAAACAGAAGCTCCTGGAGGATTATCGGAGGCGGGATTACCTTCAGACGAGTATTCACGGAACATTAGAGAGGGATGATGCCGGGAAAAAGATGAATCTTGTGCTTCATGTCAAGGAGGCGCAGCGAACCAAAATAACTATTCTCGGCAACCGGCGCATTTCCAAGAGAACACTCAAAAAAATACTTCCGATCGCTCAACGGGCTGACGTCAGCTGGTTCGGTATTGAAGAGGCTCTTTCGATCCTCCAGGATTATTATCGGGAACGGGGATTTCAAGAGGTTAAAATCGAGGCGAGAAAGAAAAGAATCGGCCCTGATCTTCATGAAATTCTCTTTGAGATCCAGGAAGGTCCTCAGATGCGTATCAAAAAAATCGCCATTGAAGGGAATCGGCTGTTGAGTGATAGAAAAATACGGAAACAGTTCTCACTCAAGGAATCCGGACTTCTCCAGGACGGCTTTTTTCAACCTTCCCTTTTGGAAAAAGATCTCGCCCGGATCAAGGAAATTTATCGCTTCTATGGATTTCCTGATGCCTCTCTCGTAGATCACACCCTCACATTCAGTCCTCACAAGGATAAAGTGATAGTTGGGTTCGACGTGGATGAGGGCCCCCGCCTTTTTTTGCAGTCGATTTCATTTACAGGAAACAAAAATGTCTCCTCCAAGAAATTGGCGAGACTGCTAAAAATGAGGGCCGGTTCCCCCCTGGAACAAGAACGATTGGAACGCGACCTCTCGAAACTCATCAATTTTTATCAGGATCGGGGCTTTCCCCATGTTCGGATTCAACCGTCGTTGGTCCGAGAGGAGGGATCAGGCACGGACTTAATTTATCAGATTGAAGAGGGTACTCATGTTGTTGTGGGAGAAATTCTTTTGGCCGGAAACCAAAGGACCCGGCAAAGCCCGATTCTCAAGGCGATGGATCTCAAACAGGCCCATTCCTACAGCTTTAAAAAATTACTCCAGAGCGAATCTTCTTTGAGGCAGTTGGGGACCTTTCGTGTTGTCGAGGTCGAACCGTTCGGCCTTGAACGGCATGAGGAGCGGACAGACCTCGTTGTGAAATTGGAGGAAAGTCCCGTTTCCTTCCTGGATCTGGAATCGAGCTTTGACACAGATGACAAGTTTACCGGCTCTGCAGTCTTTCAGCACAATAATCTGTGGGGTTATACTAAAAGGGTTTCACTCCGGATGACGGGAGGACAGGACATTCAGAAAGGGGAACTTAATTTTACCGATCCAAGGCTGCTCGGGTTCAATCTTGAGACGACGATGTCGGGGCTTCTTCAATCAGAACAAAGACCCGGTTTTGATGCCACCGAGGCTGGAGGGCAACTGTCCCTTCTGCAGCAGATCAATCCGCAGATGACCCTTCTTGGCAAGTACCAGGCGACAAGGACATTCTTCCAGAATGTGGCCGATCCGAATGAACAATCCCAGAGGGATAACACCATTTCAAAAGTGGGTCTCTCCTTTAACTATGATACGCGTGATTCATTTTCAGATCCTTTGAGCGGCTACACCCTCCTCTGTGGTCTTGACGTATCGAACAAACTGATCGCCTCGGGTTTCAATTTTCTAAGGCCGCTTGCCTCAACTGCTTTCTATCACTCATGGTCCCCACGACTCACCCTTCTCAACTATCTTCGAATCGAGGGAATCCAGGTCTTTGGCGATGATATTCTGACACGTAACCTGAGGCTCTTTCTGGGCGGTGACTATTCTATGCGTGGATTTGGTCAGGACTTGGCTGGACCGCTTGACGCCAATGGGACGCCGACGGGCGGTCAGTTTCTTATCCAGCACACCCTGGAGTTACAAACAAAGATCAAAAACAATTTCAAGACAGCCGTTTTTCTCGATACCGGAAGTCTTACGAACAACGTGGCCGAGATTGGTCTTGACTCCTGGAGACATTCAGCCGGTCTTGGCCTGAGGTATATCACACCGATTGGTCCCTTACGTCTCGACTACGGTTTCAAGTTGGACAAGAGAGATTCAGAATCGTTAAGCCGGTTACACTTTGCCTTTGGCTATTCGTTTTAGGGAAACAAAAAGGCCCTGTTCCTTGTGAGAACAGGGCCTTCTCAACTCAAGTTTCAGCAGAGGCTGAAATTAGAAGTTGTAGGCAAAGGTACCCGCAAGGCCAAGATTCTGGCCAGCGGTACCATCAGCAACGGCGGAAGGGTTGGTCAGGTCAAAACGACCTTCCAATCCAAAACGCGCGCCATCAGCAATCGCATAACCAGTTGCGAGTGCCAGGTCATGTCGCACGCCACCGTTGGCCAAGCCACCGGTTCCGGCGTTGTCGAGACCAGGACCAAACCAGCCGTTTGCCGAGATCCCGGTTGCTGCCGCGGTTGCAGCCCCTGTGCCACCATCGAGATCCCAGGTGTAGCCGTAACGGAGGGTTCCATCCCAGACATCGCTAAAGGCGTAGGTTCCCTGCAGGGTTCCCGCAATATACTGGTTATTGTCACCAGCAATTGCGTTGTCCTGGCGGTAGGCCCCTTCAACACCAAGTGTGAAGGCGTCATTGACGGCATGACGAACAGCAAGGTCACCCAGGAAGGACCAGTGTGCATTGCTCCGGGTAACCATATGCTCCGGACCTGCGGCGCCGGAGAGCTTCGTCCAGCTCGGATTCCCCTCGTCACCGTAGCTGTAGGTAGCATTGAATCCGAATGAGGGAATTGTCGAATTTCCACCGGCGACAGCCCCTCGAGCTGGGGCATTATCACCGAGGTTGTTGACGACAAAGGTCTCCCAACGGAACTGATCACTAAAGTCGTAACCCAAGCGGGCACCTGTCACGTTATGCGGCAGGAGCAAGCGATGGATCGACGAGAAAGAAACAGTTGAAAGCTCACCACGATCAACTGGATCGAGACCGATCCCTGAATTAAAACGACCGACGAGCAGCTCTGCGCCATTCCCAACCGGGATATTGGCTGCGACATAGGTCTGCTCGATGATGAAATCACCGGTCCCTGTGCCTGTAGCCACTCGGCCTGCCGTTGCGGCACCAGCTGCAGTAATTGGCATAAAGTCGAGATCACCACGGAGCCGGATGTTTTCTCCAAAGCTCTTGGCATAATCGACCTCTAGCTGGTCGAGAAAGAAACCAAACTGTTCTGTCCCAAGGGCAGCCGGTACGGCCAACCCATCGGCCAGGACGCCTGCTGTGGCGTCAATATATCTACCTGCCCTGGCGCGTTGCCAACCTGTCACCGTTGTGACGTTACCGGTAATTTCAAGCATACCACTCTCCTCAGCTTGAACCGGCGTCCCGGCGAGCAGGCCCGCAACCGCCACAGCAACTGCGAGTACTGCGATTTTCTTCATAGTCCTCTCCTTTGTTTGTGTTTTAACAGTCTTCATACATAGTTATATGCAGTCAAAGCGTGACTAAAGCGGAAGTCTAAAAAACGTTACAGCCCTCTCCGTCACCCCCTTTCCCGTTAAACGTGTTTTCCGCTTATGCCCCAAAATACCCCAATTAAGATGACAAAAGGTTACAGTACCCCTTCCGACCTTGTCAAGCAAATGTTTGATAACGTTCACTTAATTTTATGATTATTCACAAAAATCTAAACAAACTGAACGATCGCGTCAATCTCCACGGCGGCCCCCAACGGGAGTTCTACAACTCCAACGGCGACCCGGCTGTGCCGTCCGGACTCTCCAAAAAGATCGACAAACAGTTCGCTTGCTCCATCCATCACCTTGGCCTGCTCATGAAATCCAGGGTAGGAATTGATGTAGCCGTTTAAACGAACAATCTTTTTGATACGGTCCAGGTTGCCCAGCTCTTGTTTCAAAACCGCCAGGATGTTTGTTGCACAGGCCTTCGCGGCCCGCCGTGCTGTTTCCAGGTTGAGATCCTTGCCAACACGTCCCTGGAAGGCGACTTTTCCTTCCAACTTTGGAAGTTGACCGGAGACGAACAGGAGATTTCCTGTTTTTACGGCGGGGAGGTAGTGTCCGACCGCAGCAACCTCGGGGAGGATGATATTCATCTCTTTCAGGCGATCTTCGGGTGTCATACGGATTCCTTTTCCAAAAGCATGAGGACCATGAGAGGCCATTTTTTGAGCCTTTCAAACTCCTTCAAGTCTTGATCTCCAAAAAACTTTTTTAAGGAGCTGTCAACAAAAACCTCTTTCAGGAGTCCGATCTTCAAGTGGGATCGTTGTATCATTTTAAAATACCGCTCAAAGCCAGGAGGGAGACCATCTTCGGTTGCGGGGCTGATTTGATGTTCCCCTTGAACAATGAGGCTAAATGGGTGGAGATCGACCAGGAGTGCCTTGCCGGATCCCTTAAGAACACGCGAAGATTCCTGAATAAGACGCGTCAGATCTTTTTTGACGGCGGAGGCCCGACAAAGGACAAAATCGCAGCTGGAAGATAAAATCGGCAGGGAGTCCCATCGTCCCTTGATTGTGTATCCCTCCAGCGTTCCCAATCCTGCAAAAAGGGAGACTCCCCTCTCCTTGATTAAGATGTTGAGAGAGGGAAGGTGGGGAGCGACCTCAAGAACAACCTGTTGATTCAAGTCTGGAAGTACGGTTGCCACCTCTGCCTGCTCAATCCGGGAAAGGATCTCTCCCAACCGACCGAGTGGCCCTGGCGCGGATGGCCTCTTTTTTGTGGAGGTAACGGTTGGTTGTTTCCCCCCATCCTTTCTTTTAGACAAAAAATTGAACCACGACTTCATCGCAGGCTTTTTCGTATCACGATTTGCGAATAGGGTGAACAGGTTTTTATTGACTAACCGTAAAGTAGCAAGTTACTTCCGACCGGTCATGGATTTCTCATTTCAGAAAGAGAAAGAAATCAAAACGGATCTTCTTGTCGTTGGTTGCTGGAAGGAAAAAAAACTTTCAGGTCTGGCAGCCCGGCTCGATCCAAAAATTACTCCAGGGCTTGGTCAGGTTTTGACGCGTGAGGGATTTGAGTTCAAGGCAGGATCGGCAAAATTGATCCATACGAATCTACAAGAGGTTGGGGCCTCCAACTTGCTGGTTTTTGGTCTTGGTGAAAAATCGAAAGCCGATGCTCAGTTGATCCGGCGGTTGGGAGCTGCCGCTGTTCGCTGGGGCAATGAGGTTAAGGCTAAAAAAGTTTCCGTGGAATTTCTCTCTCTTCCGCAGAAGATGGCGACTCTCCCCTTTAGTGAACTCGTGGTCGAAGGAAGTCATTGGGGGAGCTATGCCTTCGATCAGTACAAATCAGAGGAGAACTGTTCCAAGAAGACAGTGGAGAGGATTGAAGTTTTGACACAAGAGACGCCGGTGCTCCGACATGGACTGGCTGTCGGGTCCCTTGTGGGTGAGGCGACTAATTTTGCTCGTGATCTGGCAAACACGCCCTCGTCCGACATGACTCCCCGGCGGATGGTCTATGAGGCAAAGAAGGTGGCCCGCCATCCCCAAATAACTGTTGAGATCCTCGATCGAAAGGCGTGCGAGAAACTCGGTATGGGGGCGTTTCTGGCGGTTGCCAAGGGGAGTGTTGAGCCTCCCTATCTGATTCATCTTGTCTATCGCCCCAAGGGGAGGCCTCGTGGTCGTATTGCCATCGTAGGAAAGGGGATCACCTTTGATAGCGGTGGTCTGTCGATTAAAACGGCGCAGGGGATGGAGACGATGAAATTTGACATGAGCGGTTCTGCCGCCATGGTTGCTGTCTTGAGATCTCTTCCAGGGCTGCAGATCCCCCTGGAGGTTCATGGAATTGCTGCCATGACAGAAAATATGCCGTCCGGTGGTGCCGACAAACCAGGAGATATTGCACGAACCATTATTGGCAGGTCGATTGAAATCCTCAATACGGATGCGGAAGGTCGTTTGACGTTGGCGGACGCAATTCCTTACGCCATCCGTCAGAAACCGGACTTTGTTATTGATATCGCGACACTCACGGGTGCCTGCGTTGTAGGACTTGGAGATCGATGTGCCGGTATTATGGGGAATGATCAAAAACTGATTGGTCAGTTGGTTGCCTCTGGCAAGTTGATGGGGGAAATGCTCTGGCAACTTCCACTGGTTGAGGAATACAAGGAGGATCTGAAGAGTCAGGTTGCGGATGTCAAGAATGTTGGCAATCGGTACGGCGGGGCGATTACAGCGGGTCTTTTTCTTGAACAATTTGTGAAACCGGAAACCCCGTGGGCTCATATTGATATCGCGGGTCCTGCCTGGGCTGAAAAGGGAACCGACCTCGTTCCAAAAGGAGGAACGGGATTTATGGTGCCGACACTTCTCCATTTTCTGCTTCATCTCAAGAGGTCTTGATCCAGATCGCGCCCAATAATGGTTTGCGCAGGTTATTTCATTCTGAGTGGGAATAATTTTTAAGGAATAATTTTTTTGTTCAGACGTCCAAATCCGAAAAAATCGGAGTCAGACGAGTTGACGCAGCGCACTCTTTAAAACCACCCTTGACGCACAATATATTGTTGTTTTACACTGCATGACATACAATATAGTGTGTATAACTAGGGTATAAGTTGTGGATATCCAAGGGGGTAACTTATGAAAGCCGCGATTAAACGGAAGGAAGTTGTAATTCCGGGTCTCACAATGGAGAGGAGATTTACGAAGGAAGGTCTCTCTCCCTACGACATGGTGGAGTGGGAAAAGCGGTCCTCTGTTATCAAGGAGCCTGACGGGCGTGTTGTTTTCGAGATGCATAACCTGGAAATCCCGAAATCCTGGTCCCAACTAGCAACGGATATCGTTGCGCAAAAATATTTTCGAAAGGCGGGTGTTCCAAAAGAAGGTCATGAAACTTCCGTCAGGCAGGTTATCTACCGTATCGCACATACCCTCCGAACTGCTGGGGAGGAGGGGGGCTATTTTACGAGCGAGAGGGAGGCGACCATTTTTGAAGATGAGTTGACCTACCTTCTTCTGACTCAGAGAGGGGCCTTTAATTCGCCCGTCTGGTTTAATTGTGGATTGCATCACGAATACAAAATCGAAGGAAGCGGTGGTAATTGGTATTGGGATCATCAGTTGCATCAATTAAAAGAGACAAAAGATGCCTATGCCAATCCACAGTGCTCCGCTTGTTTCATCCAGGCGGTTGACGATGATCTGATGAGCATTTTTGACCTGGCCAAATCAGAGGCGCGACTTTTCAAGTACGGATCGGGGACTGGAACCAATTTTTCAAAGATCCGTGGTAAACAGGAAAGACTTTCGGGCGGTGGCACCTCTTCTGGTCTGATGAGTTTTCTGGAGGTTCTGGATAAGGGGGCCGGGGCAACAAAATCAGGAGGAACAACCCGGCGGGCCGCCAAAATGGTCTGTCTTGATATGGACCATCCGGAGATTCTTGACTTTATCAACTGGAAGGTACGGGAGGAGCGGAAGGCAGGGATCCTGATCCAGCAAGGTGGTTTCACGTCCGATTTTAACGGGGAGGCGTATCACACCGTTTCTGGACAAAACTCCAACAACTCTGTCCGGGTTAGCGATGAGTTCATGAATGCCGTTCTGCAGGGAGGTAAATGGAGTACCCGTTTTAGAACGACAGGAGAGTCCTGCCAGACCTTCGAAGCTGGTTACATGATGAAACAGATATCTGAGGCGGCCTGGTCCTGTGCCGATCCGGGCGTCCAGTATGATACGACCATTAATGATTGGCATACCTGTTCCAATATTGATCGTATTAATGCCTCCAATCCCTGTTCCGAATATATGTTCCTGGATAACAGCGCCTGTAACCTTGCCTCACTCAATTTGATGAAGTTTGTGGATGAAAAAGGGGATTTCCTCACTGAAGATTATCGGCATGCCGTCCGTGTTTTCATCACGGCAATGGAGATTATCGTTGGATTTGCCTCTTACCCGGTAAAACAGATTGCACAGAACAGCATCGATTATCGCCCTTTGGGGATTGGCTATGCCAATTTGGGGACCCTGCTGATGACCAGTGGTATCGCATACGACAGTCCAAAGGGGCGCGCGATTGCCGCTGCCTTGACGGCAATCATGACCGGTCATGCCTACCGTGTTTCCAGTGAAATCGCGGCGGTTGTTGGTCCTTTCGCGGGATTCAAAAAGAATCGTGAACCGATGCTTCGTGTCATGAACAAGCACCGAGAGGCGGCCTATAAAATTGATGCCCGGCAGTGTCCTTCGCTACTCTTAAAGGCGGCTCAGGAGGATTGGGATGAGGCGATCCGTCTGGGAGAGATTCATGGCTATCGGAACGCGCAGGCGTCTGTTTTGGCACCGACCGGCACCATTGGTCTCTTGATGGATTGTGATACGACCGGAGTTGAACCTGAGTTTTCGTTAATCAAGTGGAAGAAGCTGGCTGGTGGTGGTCACTTTAAGATCATCAATCAGTCTGTTCCGCTCGCCTTGACACACTTGGGTTATGCCTCTGAGGATGTCGAGAAGATCCAGAAACATATCCTTGAAAAAGGGACAATCGAGGGAACACCTGTCCTTAAAGAATCCGATCTTTCAGTCTTCGATTGTGCCAACAAGTGCGGTGAAGGGGTCCGATTTATCGACCCGATGGGGCATGTCAAGATGATGGCGGCGGTGCAACCGTTTATTTCAGGCGCGATTTCAAAGACGGTTAACCTCCCAAACGAAGTGACTGTGGAGGATATTAAAAATATTTACATTGAGGGGTGGAAGCTGGGCCTTAAGGCGATCGCTCTTTATCGGGATGGATCTAAACACTCCCAGCCTCTCAATACGGGGACTGCAGAGAAGGAGACCGGTTCCGGCTCTCCATCAAGCTCCACAACGACGGTTGATGAGTCGGATTGTCGTGGGGTTCGTTGTGAGTTACCGGTAAAACGAAGAGGTTTCACCGTTGAATCATCCGTTCGTGGACACAAGATTTTCCTTCGGACTGGAGAGTATGAGGATGGAAAGTTGGGAGAGATCTTTATCGATATGTACAAGGAGGGAGCGGCCTATCGCAGTTTGATCAACTGTTTTGCCATCGCCATTTCGATTGGGCTCCAATACGGCGTCCCGCTCGAAAAATTTGTCAATGCCTTTACCTTCACACGTTTTGAACCGCAGGGGCCAACGGATCATACCAATATCAAGTTTTGCACCTCCATCCTGGACTTTATTTTCCGGGTTCTTGGGATGGAATATCTTGGCAGAACCGATTTTGTTCACCTGAAGCCGGCTACCTTGGACGAGGGGACAAAACAGGTTGCTGCCGGTTCGGTTGGGGCCGCAGCCGTTTCGGACTTCCCGGTTGAATCAAAGGTAAACACAAGCCCCTCGGAAATGGGTAAGGAGTTGGGGGATCTGATGGGGGATGCCCCGCCTTGTGATCTCTGTGGTCATATAACTGTCCGGAACGGGACATGCTATAAGTGCATTAATTGCGGAAATTCAATGGGCTGTAGTTAAGGGCGCCTTTTATTAGAGGTCCCTTTAAGAAACGAACGTCTTTGATCTGCCACCCAGAAGATTTTGAAAAACATCGTTCATCTGACGGGCGGTTCTGTTATCGGACCTCCAGGCAGCCTCATTGTCCGGTAATGAGGAGAGGACCGTTGATCCTTCGGGTGTCGTCTCAGAGTTGAGACGAAATGCGGTATCCATTGTAATAAGGTGATTGTCGGAAAGATACTCTCCATCAGGGCCCGAGAAGACGGCGCCACCGTCGGAAAGGCAGGAACTGAAATTACCTGAAACCTTAGGATCCGCCATTGCTTGTGCCCCTATTATCGTCCACAAGGATAGTTCAAGTTGCCTCGCAAAACAACGACTTTTAACTGCTTGTTTTCACTTGTTTTTTTTAATTTATTTTTTTAGAAGACCACTGATGAAAAGAGGCCTGTTCATCACCTTTGAGGGGGGCGAGGGATCGGGGAAAACGACGCAAATTAGGAAAATCGCCAGATGGCTTAAAAAAGAACGGTATCTTGTTCTGATGACTCGTGAGCCTGGAGGGACCAAGTTTGCCGATTGGATCCGAAAAATCGTTCTCGACAAGAAGAACAAAGGGATCGATCCTTTAATTGAGCTATTTTTATATGAAGTGGCCAGGTGCGATCATATAATTCGTCGGATTGTGCCCTACTTAAGGAAGGGAGGGATTGTTTTGTGCGACCGGTTTACCGATGCAACAGTTGCTTATCAGGGCTACGGAAGGCGACTTCCACTTCCACTTGTGAAGCGCTTGAACCAGTTTGTTTGTCAAAAAACAAGTCCCGACAAAACCTTTCTCTTTCGTCTGCCACTTGAGGTTGGAATGAAAAGAATGAGATCACGAAGGGGGAGAATGAATCGTTTGGATCGGGAATCCAGAAATTTTCACAAACGGGTAGAGAGGGGGTATCTTGCCCTTGCCTGCAAGGAAAAAGGAAGGTTCCAGTTTGTCGATGCCAGTCAATCCCCACAAGAGGTTTTCCGGTCTCTTCAAGGTGAATTAAGATGGATTCTTCCATGAAGAAATTTCTACAAAAACTGTCTGCCTTGTCCAATCTCTCTCATGCCTATCTTTTGGTCGGGTATGAAGGTGAGACCAAAAATGAATTGGTCGGTTTCTTTGCAAAAGTTCTTTTTTGTGAAAACAGAACGGGTTGCGGTCACTGTCAGGCCTGTCTCCATTTTCAGTCGGACCATCACCCCGATTTTTTGAAGATCTCCTCCCAGAAGGGGAGCCTTCGGATCGATACGATTCGGGAGATGACTCAAAAAATATCATTAAAGCCGATTTTGGGTGGGCGGATGGTCGTTTTCCTTCCGGAAGCGGAGCAAATGACCGAAGGGGCTGCAAATGCCTTGCTGAAGACCTTAGAGGAACCGCCCCCTTTTGTGTTTTTTTTACTTTCGACGCCGGTACCGGAAAGGCTCCCCCTGACGATTCGTTCACGGTGCCAAAGAATCTTCATTCCCCATCCTTTAGAAGAGGAAAAAAAGGAGTGGGGGGAGATTTTGCCGCTCTGGAGAGAAGAGATTCTCCCCGCCTTGATCCAGAAAAATTCGAATCAATTCTCAACCGCCTCTTCTCTTGCGGAGAGATGTCTTAAGGAGTGGGACGATCTGGGCCCTTTTCTTAAATTTCTCATTGTCTGGTGGCGTGATCTGGCTGTTTATCAAAGTGATTTGGGTGGGGTTCCATTGCAAATCGCCTCAACCAAAGACCTCCTTCCTTTTGTGGAGCGGCGACAAGGAGAAAGAACATTCCGTGAGATCGATTGCATCCTTGAAACCGAAAGGGCTATAGAAGGGCACGTCATGAAACAGTTGGCCTTGGAACGGCTTTTTTTGAATCTTCTCTAAAATCTATGCCAAAGAAATTTTATCTTACGACTGCGATCGATTACGTTAATAATCTGCCGCATCTTGGGACTGCCTATGAGAAGATCGGTGCCGATGTCATCGCCCGCTATTTTCGGATGGAGGGAATTCCGGTCCACTTCCAGATGGGGAGTGACGAACACAGTGCTAGCGTCAAAAAAGAGGCTCTGAAAAGGGGACTTCCTCCCAAAGTCTATTGTAACGGGATGCGTGAGGAGTTTACCAAAATTTGGCGCTCCCTCGAAATCTCGCAAGATGACTTCATCCAGACCTCCGAGCCGAGACACCACCAGGCGGTTCAAGAACTTTTTCAGTCGATCCTCAAAAAGGGGGATATTTACAAATCCCCCTATGAGGGATGGTATTGTGAGTCGTGCGAGGCTTTTTTTACTGACAAAGATTTGAGCAACGGGAAGTGCCCTGCCCACAAGGTCGAGCCAAAGTGGCTTAAGGAGAAAAATTATTTTTTTCGGCTGTCTGCGTATAAGGACAAACTGCTCTCTCATTATACAAAACATCCGGAGTTCATCCTTCCCGAAATCCGGCGGAATGAAATCCTGCGTCTTGTCGAGGGAGGACTACAGGATGTCAGTATCTCACGCTCTTCCTTCGATTGGGGAATTCCCCTCCCCATTGATTCTTCGCATGTGGTGTATGTCTGGTTCGATGCCCTCATCAATTATCTAACGGCCGTTGGATTTGGTCAGAAGTCGGCACGTGAAAAGGCCCGTCTCAAAAGATGGTGGCCGGCTGACCTCCACATTATCGGAAAAGATATCACCCGCTTTCATTGCGTCATCTGGCCCGCCATGTTGATGAGTGCCGGACTCCCACTTCCCAAGACCGTTTTTGGCCATGGTTTTGTCTTTCTTAAAGGGGAGAAGATGAGCAAGACGTTGGGTAATATTGTCACACCGCTCGATATTATCCCTCGGTTTGGTGCGGATGCCCTCCGGTACTACCTCTTGAGGGACACCTCCTTTGGCTCAGACGGCGATTTTACCTGGGAGAATTTTGTGAGACGGTATAATTTTGATCTTGCCAACGACCTGGGAAATCTTCTCAACCGAACCTTAGGCATGACCCATAAATATCTTGGGGAAAATATCCGACCGATCCGGGAAGTCGATTCCTCTCTCAAGAAATCAGTTGCCGAGGCCCTCAAAAATCTGCGCGGTGCCATGGATTACCGGAAGAACGGTGACATCAATTTTCATCTGGCATTGGAGGGCATTTGGGAGGTGATCCATACCGCAGACAAATTTATCGATCAATCGGCCCCTTGGGTCCTCGCAAAGGAGGGCAAGACAAAGGAGATTGAGAAGGTTCTCTTTCAGGTGATTGACACCCTTCGAAATATCGCAATTTTAATTATCCCCTTTCTTCCCCAGACCTCCCGGGAGATCTGGAATCAACTGGGGCTTTCTCAAAAAGTGAAATGGGAAAAACAGACCTTCAGAAATATCGCGATGGGAAAGACGCCAGCTGTTCGGGTCTTGGTTGGGAACCCGATTTTTCCGAGGATTGAGCTATCCCCCACCACAGCCAATAAAGAAGCCCCATCCCCCCTCGCACCCAGGGGAGAGGGGGGCTCAAATAACAGAGAGGAGAATGTTATGGATCTGCTAGACATCTCAGACTTCCAAAAAATTGACCTCCGGGTCGCCGAGGTAAAATCGGCAGAAAAAGTGGAGGGGGCCGACAAACTGCTCAAGCTGCAGATTGAACTTGGCGGAGAAACAAGACAAATTGTCGCCGGTATTGCCCAACACTATACATCCGAACAGATCCTTGGAAAAAAAATAATTATTGTTACCAATCTCAAACCAGCCAAGATTCGTGGGGTCGAATCCAACGGGATGCTGCTTGCCGCCTCGAATGATAAGGGTCTTTCCATCGTCACGCTCGATCGCCCGCTTGATCCGGGTGCCAAGGTAAAATAGACAGAGATAAAACCGTCAACCCCCCAACACCCATCGGGTTCATTTCCACCCATTTTCTTTTCTGACCCCTCAATTTTCTGATTGATTTTATGGGGATAAGAATAGAGGCTCCTGGCCTCTGGATTGCTTCGTTTGATGGGGGAGAACTACAAAAATAGGGGGGTGGGGTTATGAAGAGGCATTTTTCCTGTCTTTTTCTGTTGATCCTGGGACTGATCGGCTGCGGGACGACATCAGAGGACTCAACAAGCTCGGCCACCCGAGGTGCCTCCGGTATCGATGTGAGTACGACAGTCACACTACCGTCCTCCTCCGCCTTGAGCATCTCATCCCTCACGACCAAGAACGCAACGACGGAGACGG